>CAZJFS010000014.1:0-46395 GCA_964545075.1 uncultured bacterium | reverse complement strand
ATATGAATTCAAATCTTAAATAAATAAACCCGCTGCATTAACTTGCGGCGGGTTTAACTTTTAGTACTCTCGAAATGTTTATTGAAATATTTTGAGTATTCATTGTAATTTCTCTTAAAATGGTATATAATTTTATTAACGCTAAGATTTTGCGCGATGATAAAATATCGTAAGATCCTCCGGATCGATCGGCGGAAATGAAGTCCTGGCGTTTCAATGTATTAATTAGAAACGCTCATTAGAAAAGAGGAATAATATATGAAATATTTCGTTAAAAGTTTTATTTTTTTGACGCTTCTTGTTTTTTCAATGTCCGCGAATTACAGCCATCAGGCTTTAGCCGTTGGAATCGAGGAACTTGGTTCTGAGATTTCCCAAAGTCAGGTTTCAAATACTGCTTCAGAAAATGCCGGAAGCTCTGAAATCAACTGCGCGTTAAGCTCTATCGTTGGAAAGGTTAATGCGCCATCCGGCCTTAATGTTAGAAACGCGCCTTGGGGCGATATCGAAGATATTATTGAAAACGGTTCTGAGATTGAGGTTGTCGGGCGTGAAGGCGAATGGCTTAAAATAAAACATAACGGAAAGATATCTTTTGTCCATAGCGACTATGTTGATACCGCTTCCAACTCATGCAAGAGCGTTTCGCAACAAGTGAAACAGGCTGATAATGCCGCGAACGTCGAAGTTAAAAATGCTCAACCCGCCGCTGAAGCGGCGCCACCGCTCGCATCCGCGAATGCGTCCGTATCTTTGGATTCCGCCGATACGCCTTATTTTTATCAGGGCGACAATTCTATAACACCCTGGCAGACATGTCAGAATACTTCAGTAGCTATGGTTTTAAGTAAATATGGATGGACGGGTACGCCCGACGATATAACATCCCGCTTTGGAAGGTTTCAGGCCCAGACGCCTTCCGGTCTTGCTGAAGTTTTCAACACCCTTGCGGCCGAAGCCGGCATAAAAGCCCGTATCAAAGCGCATACCGGAGAAAGCATGGATTATGTGAACAGCATTCTGGCTCAAAACAAACCCGTGATCGTTCACGGATATTTCACCGGCGGCGGCCATGTCATAACGTTGACCGGATTTGATGGCACGAATTATACGGCTAACGATCCGGCCGGTGAATGGTGCCAGAGAAAAGGCGGCGGCTACCAGTCGGATAACAGTGGAAAAGGCGTAAAATATGATAAATACGCAATGGCCGAGGCTATCGAAGACGGCGAAATATGGTGCCATGAAATTTATTTCGTGAATTAAAAAATTGTTTTCTACTTTTCAGCGGTCCTTATAACCGAAAATCCGCCGGCGAACGGTTCCGCTATTTTAAAAGCCGGCGCCGCGATAAGTTTTCCATCCTTACCTATAAAACCATATTTTCCGGCTAGCTTAACGGGGGCAAATCCTTCCGAAAAGTTTCCTGCACCGTCAAAACAGGCTTTAATAAACACTTTGCCTTTTTTGTCGATAAATCCGTATTTTTTATTGATAACGACTTTGGCCAGGCCTTCATAGAAATCGCCAGCATATTCAAATTCAGTTTTTACGGCTATCTTTCCTTTTGCGTCGACGAATCCATATTTTCCGGCTTTTTTTACGCGGGCCATACCTTCTGAGAAATCCGATGCCTCTTCGAATTCCGGTAATATCGAGGCCTTTCCCGTCTTGTCGATAAATCCGTATTTCAGGCCGATCTTTATCGCCGCAAGGCCGTCGTGAAAATCCGACGCCGCGCTAAAATGCGGCAGAATAACAAGTTTGCCGCGTTTATCGATAAATCCGAAACGCCCTTCCATTTTGACGCGCGCGAGACCTCCGGAAAAATCGTGGGCCGTATCGAATCTGGCTGCTATCGCGATTTCCCCCGTTTCATCTATATAACCGCACATGGGCGTGTTTTTAACCTTCAAGCAAACCACGGCCAGGCCTTCTGAAAAATTGCGCGCGGCTAAAAATGCATCGGAAAGTTCCATGATTTTTTTCCCGCTTTTATTAATGTATGAAAATCTTTTGCCGGAAGATACAAGCGCCCGTCCCGCGGAAAAGTCCGTCGCATGATCGAATTCGCAGGCTATTGCGATTTTCCCCGCTTTATCGATAAATCCTTCTTTTTCACCTGATCGAACCCGCGCGAGGCCTTCCGAAAAGCCGTAAGCCATATCAAAATTAGCAGCAATAGACACTCTGGCGTATTTATCGGCGAATCCAAAATTTTTGCAGTGCGCGGCGGTTGAATTAAAAAGTATTAATAAAGCTAAAATTGCGACCGGAAAAGTCTTATGCATTTTTGCCCTCGCTTTTCAGTAATTAAATTATTGCGGAGTATACGGACGAATAGTATTTACGATATTGTAATATCATATAATTATTCTTTATGTCAATGCGTCCGTATTCCAAAGTATAGCGCACCACTGAATTTTAATTGATGACAAAATTTATTTTTGCATGCCGTAAGGCAAGATTCGCGCGGCTGAAATTTTTTCTAGCGACATCTTGAATTCGGCTATGTTTTCACATACAAACACCAGGTAATTGCATTTTTGTTTTTCATCGAAATTAAAGTAAACCAGAGGTTTTTCGACTTTAGCCTTCAATAATTCGCCCATACTTTCCAGCCCGTAGCATTTCAATAATTCAATTTCGCTTTTTTTGACGACGAAAATTTGAGTATATCCACCGGTCTTTTTAAATTTTTCGAGCGTCTTCGGATGGTTTATTTCTCCGAAACTTTCATGGCCGTTGCTATAAAAATTATTATGTATTCCGCCGAAAATATCTTTGGTGTCGATAGCGTTTGATATTATGTGGACGTCATAAAGCAAAAAAGAGATATCCCTGCGCGCATCGGAAAATGCCGCGTCAAAGGCTTTCAGTAATACTTCAGTGAATTTTCCGTCGATTTTCTTCGATGAATCGAGATATTCTTTTATAGACGGAAGAAGGGCTTTGGCGTATTTATCGATTTTATCGTTTTCGTACCAATTGGTTTTCGGGTCGCACTTTTCGAAATAGCCATTCCCGATAGCCGTTGCCAGTGCTTCATTCAACAGCCTGGCGCAAAAAGCGTGTTCGACCGAATTATCTTTTTTTAACCCTTCGATCGTTTTTTCGATAAGCGGCGACATGTTATAATAAAAATGACATGCTTCGTGAATCACGGTGCCGCGCGGATCATCAAAACGATTTCCCGGAAACAGCACTTCGACGATTTGCAAATTGCCGAAATTTTCACTTCTGGCTGAAAGGATTTTCTTATGCTTTTCATAAAGCTCGCGCGACACGTAAACAGGAACTATTACCGCCTTAACCTCGGGACAGCCGGTATCGCATCCGTAAAATTCGCCCAGCTTTTTCAAGCAATCGCTATTTTGAGGTTTTTTCAAATAGTCATCCAGCGCCTTTTCAGTCGGCTCGCGATGAATTTTGTTATAAACCGGCCGGAAATATTCGAGCTCGGATATTAGCCTTGCCGCGTAATCCGGGGGCATAAGGGCATAAAGCGAGAATTCAAACCGGCGGATGTCTTCCGATACCACGGCATAATAATACAAAAACTTTACAAAGCTTATATAATTTCTCGACGGCGCGATGTTTTTGTCCGGAAATAGAGTGAATGTTTTCGGAAGATCGTTAAATATTTTTTTGACATTATCGATATGAATTTCATCGGCTTTCATATCGTTTCGCGCTTCAGTATATGCCAGAACGTTAATTTTCGAAGTGTCGCCGACGCCGCTGATTCCGAGGACGAACCTCAACAGGCCCACGCTTTCGTTCTTTACGATTGTCAGGTCCGGTTCGCCTGACGCCGGCAAAACGGTCAATACCAAAGCCATCGATAAAAACAAAAGCAGCACGGCCGCTGGTTTAAGCAAAACGGTTATTTTAGAGTTTAACAACATCAAAATATTCCTCCTTAAAAACGGGCTGGCGGCATGCGTGAAATTATCCCGGCATAAACATATTAAATCGCTTAATCTTAACATTTTCAAACTCATTTTGCAAGCGTTATTTAACTTGGAGTTTCCTGAGTTTTTATATTGTAATCTTTGAAAAAACTCTATAAAAATGGGCCGGCGGCATACGGGAAACTATCCGGGCATATAACCGTTTAAAAGGAAAACGAGACGATACGAGTTCGAACTCAAATGCAATAATTCGGATCTTTAAAGGATGCTTTGCGCCACGGGCCGGTTACAAGTTAAAGGAAACCCGAATGCATGGTTCAACGCGAACCTCAAGCGAATACTCACTAATAGCAAGGTTCTCTAATTCTCGGATAAGCTTTAAAAAAATAAAAAATTATGATACAATTGAGTGCGATTATTTCAAAACCAAGGAGAATGTTCATGCCATCGTTTCAAAAGTTCAATCGAATGTTTTACGCGCTTATGCTTTCAATTTTTCTGGCCGCATATCCAGCTTTTGCTCAAGTGGAGCCGGTCTCGAATGGTATCGGTTCGGAAAATTCCAGGTCCGTGTCAATAGGTGGGCCGCTGGTCATTCGTTCCGCTATCCGGGGCTCTGTTTCGGATCAGACCGCTGGAGGCGATCGTGAATTTATTGATTCGACGATAGCCTTCAGCTTTGACGTTTTCGGCAAGTGTGAAGCCGCCGCCGAATACAAGAATAACGTCTTTATTTCTCCTTACAGTATCGCGGCGGCCATAACTCTTGTCTATAATGGAGCGGGCAAAAATACCGCCGTTGAGATTGAAAAGGCCCTGCGCCTTAAAAACCCCGATATAGTTAAATATAATGCGTTCCACCAGTCCCTGCGTAAGCGAATATCAGGCCTTGATCCGAAAGTTACGATAGAGGTCGCGAATTCTCTTTGGGCGAAAAAAGGCTTGAATTATAAAAAGAAATTCATCGATTTCAATATCTTTTATCACGAAGCCGAAAGCCGTATCCTTGAAACGGCAAAAATAGTCAACGACTGGGTAAGCGCTAAAACCCACGATAAAATAACTCAAATCGTAGATAACGAAGCGGTCGGCAGGTCGCTTTTAATATTGATCAACGCCATTTATTTCAAGGGGACATGGTCCTGCGAATTCAAGAAGGAGAATACCAAACCCGCCAAGTTCAATACGCCTCATGGCGAAAAAAATTGCAACAGGATGTCTGCGTCCGGCGAATACTATTATTTTGAAAACAAGGAGTTACAGGCGATATATCTTCCGTATGGAAATGAAAAGATCGGCATGTACGTTTTTCTTCCGGCAAAGAATATTAAATTCGCGGATTTTATAAAAAAAATAAATTCCGCATCATATAAACAATACCTTGACGGCTTTTTTAAACGCGACGGGCGCGTCGAGCTTCCTAAATTCAAGATCGAATATGCCATGACGCTTAACGATCAGCTTAAAAGTCTTGGAATAAAAGATGCTTTTGAAGACCGCGCCGATTTCAGCAAAATATTTGAGGTTGCGGAAAAAATCAAAATAAGTCAGGTGATCCACAAAACGTTCGTCGATGTGAACGAGGAAGGCACCGAAGCCGCCGCCGTCACGGCGATATTTGCGATTCCGGGCTGCGCGGCGGGATACGCGCCCCCAAAACCTTTTGAAATGATCGTCGACAGGCCATTTTTCTTCGCGATAACCGAACGTGAAACGAAATCCATATTGTTCATGGGAGCCATAACAGAGCCTTAAACCCGTATTATTGAACCGAAACTTAAACGCGAATGGCGTGGCGGCTGCGAAAAGAGAACGTGACGGCGAAGAAAAAACGGCGGGAGAAGTATAGTGAAAGAGAAAAAAGCGCATTTTATAGTTAAATTAACCCTTGCGGGTTTTACTTTTTTGCTGTTTTCTTACGTTCCCGCCCGCGCGTGGTGGAATGACGATGGGGCGGGCGCCGATAAGATCGAGGCGATAAAAGCGAAAATAGAGGAACGAAAGGCCGGGATAAAAGAAAAAATTGCGGCCGGCCAGGGAGATATTCAGGAAAAATTACAGGAAGTAAAGGAAAAGCAGGCCGCCGGCCGGGAAAAATTGCTGGAGAATAATACCGAGCGCGAAGCCATACGGCGGAAGATCCAGGACGCGAAAGCGGACTTCAAGCGTAAAGCAGATGAAGCTAAGGCTGAAATGGAAGCCGGAAAAACGGATCAGACCGCATCGACATTGCAAAATAACTCGTCGCCGGCGATGCCGCAAAATTCTTCGAAATTAAATGAATTACTTGAATCATTAAAAACCTTCATAGGCGTTAACGGCGAAAAGGACCCCGGGCTTTTAAACCAAAAACTCGCCGAATTGAAGGAAAAATGGGGCCGTATGAACGGCGGCGAAAGAAAGGCGTTGAAATCGGCCAATCCGGCCGCGCTTAATTTAATGGAATCGCTTGAAAAGAGCGGCTGGAACATATCCGGCAAGAATACCGATTCCACGACGGAAGTCAACGTAAAAAAATAAATATAGCGATAGACGACATGGAGGATTTTAATTGAGCAGAGTTCTGGCGATAATGTTCACCGATATAAAAGGTTTTACCGAGCGCACATCCAGCGCTTCACGCGAACAGCTTATAGATCTTTTGAAAAAACATGATTCCGTGCTCCTGCCGGTTATAAACCGGTTCGAGGGCGCCGTAATTAAAACCATCGGCGACGCTTTTCTGGTTACGTTCGAATCGCCCACCAACGCAGTGCTTTGCGGTATAATGCTTCAGGACGCTCTCCGGTCTTTCAACGATAAAAAGGAAGAAGCCGAAAAGATATGCATACGGGTAGCCATAAATATCGGCGAGGTCGAGATCAGGGACGGCGACGTTTTCGGCGAAGCGGTCAATATCGCCGCGAGGCTTGAGGGAATAACGGACGCGAACGAGATATATTTCACGGAATCGGTATATCTGGCCATGAACAAGGCCGAGGTCCCGTCGAGCGAGGTCGGCGCGTTCCGGCTTAAAGGCATTCCCGAAGCCATAAAGGTTTACAGGGTCATTCAGGACCCGTGCTCCGGCGCGTATATGAAAATGGTTGAAAAGTTGCGCGAAGTTCCGGACCGTCCCGCCGCATCCGCGCCCCGGATCGATGATAACTCGCCCGGAGCAGCTTTCGCGGGCGAATCGAATCGCGCATCGCAAAAAAAGATCAAAACCGTTCTGGTTATAATCTTTTTTCTTGCCGGTTTTGGATACGCGGTTTTACGCGACACGGCCGCGAAGGACTTTTCGAGGGTCGCCGAAGCGCTTAACTGCTCGGACATTCAGAGAGCCGCGATAATATGCGAGAGCATGTCGAAAAAATATCCGGACGCTCCTGAAACATTTTCGGCGGCGAGAGCTCTGGCTGAATTTGAAGTGGTCGCCCTGATCAAGAATAAAAAATTCCACGAAGCCGTGGCGTATATCGAAAAAGCCATGGCCGAAAAACCGTGGATGAAGCTCGACGACCTTATGAAACCGGCGCTGCTCGCCATGGGCGCGTATTATTCTAAAACCGGCAACTACGCGATATCGAGCGCGGCATATTCAAAACTTATCGATATGCGGCCGAACGATTATGAGGTCAATCTTGAAATAATAAATAATCTCGGCCCTGGATATGCAGGCGGAACGACTCTGCTCGCAGTTTATTCGGCCATCTCGGTAGCGGAAAAAACCGCGGGAGCTCTCGACGAGACCGTAGCGGTGACTCTTTGCCAAGGGCTGTCATACGAAAAGCCGAAGTCGGATCGCGCCGTAAAAATAAGGAAATTCCTCGTTGAACGATATGCGAAATCGGGTGATGCCGCTCTTAAAATGACCGCCTCGGACCGCCTCGAACTGCGCGAGAATGGTTTTTATCTTTTGAAGGAACTGAGACTTTTAAAGCCGGAGGACGAATTCAAGCGCTATTTCAACAATTTGACGACGCTCGGCCATTCCGATTATGTCGAGATCGAAGAAGCCGTCAAGTATTTCGATTCGATCTCGCCCGAAGCGGCTTCTGATTTCAAGAAAAAATCCGGCGTTACCGGTTCTTTTGAAGTGAAAATATTTTCCGACGGAAGCTCGATTTCGGACAGCGTCGGCGTCGTCATAGCGAAACATTTCATCGCTGAAATGAGCGGAAATCTTATGAAATGGTCCGTGGAAAAAGACGAATTGTGGAAACGCTCGGCCTCTTACGCCGCCTTGAAAAAAGCCGGGCTGTCGGACAGGATAGATTCGTGGCGGTTTCATTCGCTGAATCTTGAGGAATTCGAACCTGGCTTCATTCCTGACAGTTTCGGCGAAGCGCTGGGATTTTTCGGGCGGCAGCAGGCTGAAAAAAAAGCTCCGGCTCTCGAGATCCTTAATAATTGCCTCGCCAGGGCGAAAAGTTCGCTTGAAAAGTATGAATATGGCAATGACGCCAGAATGACGGAACGATGCCGTCTGAATATCAGAAACCTCGAAAAAACCATCGCTGAATTGAAAAAATGAAGCGAGTGAACCCGTTTTTAATAAATGTTAACGCTATCCTGGAGGAAGTCCGTGACCGATTATAAACAGAAAACCATTCTTCTCGTTGAAGACGACGCGATCGTTGCGATGATGGAAGCGGCGCAGCTTGAGGGCGAAGGCTATAAAATTATTACGGCCATGGACGGCCTGAAAGCGATAGAGATCGTCCGCGCGAAAGCCCCGGCCGTCGATCTTATCCTTATGGATATCGATCTTGGCGGCGGTATCGATGGAACCGAGACCGCTCGTGAAATACTTAAAGAAGATAATCTTCCCATTTTATTTCTTTCATCCCACATTGAAAAAGAGATCGTTGAGAAAACCGAAAAAATAACGTCGTATGGATACGTGGTGAAGAATTCCGAAATGACGGTTCTGGACGCGTCTATTAAAATGGCTTTCAGGCTGTTTGAGTCAAAGATAAAACAAGGCGAACACAACAATGCTCTCCGCGCGAGCGAGGCGCGCTTTAACATGCTGGCCGAACAGAACAGGACCATCGCATGGGAGCTCGACGCCCGCGGTATGTACGCATACGTCAGCCAGGCGGTGGAGACGATCTTCGGATATAGTCCCGCGGAACTTGTAGGCAAAAAATATTTTTACGATATCCATCCGGAAAAAGGAAGGGAAGAATTCAAAATTGCCATCTTTTCGGCGTTTGAGCGTCACGAACGGTTCAGCGATCTGGAAAATCCCATACAAACTAAGGACGGGCGCGTGATCTGGGTTTCAACCAACTGTATTCCGCGGCTTGACGCCGATGGAAATCTCACGGGCTATTACGGTTCCGATACCGATATCACGGAGCGCAGGCGGGACAGGGAAGCGCTGAAAAAAAGCGAAGAAAAATTTAAGCAGCTTATCAAGAATTCATACGATACGGTCGTGCTTTTAGATGCAAACGGGATTCAGTTTTTCGTAGGCGAATCCGGCGAGAAGATCCATGGTTATAAACCGGAAGAAGTGACAAATATTTCCGTAATAGAGATGATACATCCGGATGATCGCGCGCATGTGACTCAGGCTTTTAAAAATGTTGTTAAAAACGTTTCCGGAAGCGTGCAATACAGGCATAAGCATAAAAACGGCGGCTGGGTTTACCTCGAAGCCGTCGGCACGAACCAGCTGGATAATCCGTTTATCAACGCGGTCGTAATCAACGTCAGAGATATCACTGAACGAAAACGCGCGGAGGACGAGCTTCAAAAATCGCAACGGCGGTTGAACGACGTAATAGACTTTTTCCCCGACGCCACGCTTGCCATCGATAACGAAAAGCGAATAATTGTCTGGAATAAAGCGATCGAGAGAATGACCGGCCTTAAGGCCGAAAACATGATAGGCAAGGGCAATTACGAATATACGATACCTTTCTATGGCGAGAGGCGTTCCCAGTTCATGGATATCATATGGGACAGCGCTAGCGACGTCATAGAAAAATATTCGAATATAATAACGTATGACGGAGATTCCATGAGCGCCGAGGCTTTCTGTCCGGCGCTTTACGGCGGCCGCGGGGCCAATATATTCGTCAAGGTCTCTCCGCTGCACGACCAGAAAGGAGATATCATAGGGGTTATAGAGTCGATCCGCGATATTACCGAACAGAAGCGGGCCGAGGAAAAGATCCGCAATTTACTCCGCGAAAAAGAACTGATTCTTAAAGAAGTTCATCACCGCGTCAAAAACAATATGAATACCATATTCGGGCTGCTTACGCTGCAGGCCGCCGCGCAGGAAAATCAGGCGTCGCGAAACATTTTGAATGACGCCTCGGGCCGCGTGCGAAGCATGATGGTGCTCTATGACAAATTATATCGCGCTGAAAATGAAAGCGCCGTATCCATGAAAGAATATCTTCCGGCCCTGGTCAACGAGATCGCAAGCATATTTCCTCAGAAGGCGCTGGTTAAAATCGAGACCCGGGTAGACGATATCGTACTCAACGCTAATTTGCTCTCTCCGCTCGGAATAATAATCAACGAGCTTATTACTAATTCAATGAAATATGCGTTTGCCGAAAGAAATAACGGAATTATAACCATAATTGCGTCAAAAAAGGAAGACGGAGTTTCCATAATTTTTGAAGATGACGGTTCGGGCATACCTGAACATGTTACGTTTGAAAATTCGACGGGCTTCGGGCTTCAGCTCATAAAAATGCTCGTGCAGCAGATCGGCGGCTCGATAGCTATCGAAAGAACATGTAGCTCGAGGTTTATTATAGAATTTTAAGCTTGAACCTGACCGATAGTTGAAATGTCGCGATTTCCGGCTAAATCCGCGCGACGATCAGTCGATGAGCCGGCTTTTGGCTCATCACATCCGGCGCGTTGCACTGATTGAACGCAAAGACGATGATTATCAATAAGGCCGTTATCGCAAGGTAATAGTAATAGTTTTTCATGCTCTCTCCCGTATAATTTTATCGGCCGAATATTACCGGTGAAGTTTTTTCTTTTTATGCGGCAAGGCTCGCTTCCACGGCCCTTATGGCGTCCGACGCGGCGCTCGTAATCCCCCCGGTATATCCCGATCCTTCGCCTATCGGATACAGATTTTTTGTGTTTACCGATTCATAATTTTCGCCCCGGACGATCTTTACCGCGGATGAAGTTCTTGTTTCAGCGCCCAGCAATATCGCATGATCCGATATGAAAAGCGGATAATCCTCCTTCCATTTATTGAATGCGGAGAGAAGCATATCGGTTATAAATTCCGGAAAAATTTCAGCCATGTCGGCTGGCGTCGCGCCCATTTTAAATGAATTTTCATTTAGGCCCGATGAAATTCTGCGCCGTAAAAAATCGGTCAGATTCTGCGCTGGGGCCTTCCAATTCCCGCCGCCCGCGATGAATGCCTTTCGTTCGATCTCTTTCTGGAAGGCGATGCCGGCTAACGAATCGCCTGACCCGTAATCGGAAGTTCGGCAGGTCACGACTATAGCCGCGTTTGAAAAATCAGACGCTCGCCGCGAATAGCTCATGCCGTTGACCGCCAGCATGCCGTTTTCTGACGAAGCGTTGACCACCTCGCCGCCGGGACACATGCAGAAGGTATAAACGCCGCGCCCGACCTTTCTATCGGTATAGTTGAAGGAATAAACGGCGGCCGGCGCATCCGGATAGTTTTTATATTTATCGCCATATCTGATTAGATTGATTATCTTAGCGGGGTGCTCGATCCTGACGCCGACCGAGATTGCTTTTGGCTCCAAGCTTACGCCTTTATCGCGGATCATGCCGGCCGTATCGCGCGCCGAATTTCCGCAAGCGAGATATATCAGTTTCGACCGGTATTCCCGATCGCCGTTTATTACGACGCCGGATATTTCGCCGTCGGATATTATCATGTCAGTCATTTTAGAGCCGTAATATATCTCGCCGCCGCGTTCGAGAATATAGTTTCTTATATTTTTAACGATCACGCATAAAACGTCGGTTCCAAGGTGGGGTTTGGCGATATATCCGATCTCCGGCGGAGCTCCGAATTTAATGAAGGTGTCCAGAACGCGGTTGGCGTACGATGAATTTTTGATCCTTGCGAACAGCTTTCCGTCAGAATACGATCCGGCGCCGCCTTCGCCAAATTGTATGTTGGATTCGGCGTCGAGTTCGCGCGCTTTAATGAATTTTTGAATATCGGCGGAGCGCTCTTCAATCTTTTTGCCCCTCTCAAATATTACCGGTTTTATTCCGTGATCGATAAGTTCAAGCGCGGCGAACATTCCGGCGGGGCCGAAACCGATTATTATCGGGCGTTCTTTAATGGTTTTAAAGTTGCGCTCCGGTTTCGGTTCTTCGGTATGAACGGGAAAATTCCCGACGCCGGCTATGCCTTCGGGAACGCTTACCGCTATCGATATCTTATAGTAGAATTTGCGTTCATCCGTAAAATCGAGGGATTTGCTTAATATTTCAGCCGATATGATCTCGCTTTCACATATGCCGAGCCGCAGTGATGCCGCCTTCAAATATTCGTCCATACGGTCTTTTTCAAACGGTATTAAAAGATCGTTCACTATTATCTTCAAAAAAGTCTCCGATTATTTTTTCAGTTCGACCACTACGCCGTAACCTTCGAGTTTTCCGTCATAAGGAACTATCTTGAAGCTCGATATTTTTGACGCGTCTATGACGTCGGCCGTGGCCGTGATAGTATTTAGCTCGACCCTTGTCGAATTATACCTGGTAAGGCTGAGAGGCAGCCCCTGCGTGCTTCCCGAGAGATAATAGAGAACTTTTACGCTGCACGGATCGGAATCGGCGTCGTTAACCTGATAGGCGATGGTGACCATTCCGTTTGCAAGCGTCGCGGTCGCGTTATAGACGACGGGAAGCCTGTTGAAGGATATCTGCGTTTCATTCGTGAATAAATTTATATTCGCGCCGTTCAACATAACCGATCCGGTGTTTTTAAGCGGGTCCATGAATTCGTTTACCTTGCTGTCGGTGCTTAGTTTAGCTCTCATATAGTTTTTGATGAGATTTTCAAGATCGGTGTTTCCCGTTTCAAATATAGCTGTTTTGGTGGCGGTCGCGATATATTTGTTGCGCATTATCTTTGACAGTTGGTTAACTATGCTTTCTATGACGGTAAATTGAGCGCTCTGGGCCGAGTCCGTCTTTTTTTCAATCTCAAGTTCGATATTTGATTTTCCGATGGCTTCGGTGTAATCCGCGATCGCTATCGGAACGTCGAAATTTGATTTTAAGGCGTTGACGTCCTGAAGCATTTCAAGCGCCCAGGCGGTGGATCTTTCGTTAGGCTTCACGCTTACGCTGACATGGTAGCTGAACTCGTTTTCGTAAGGTATGCGCCCGAGAAGCTGGCGGAATAATATCTTGCCGTCGCCCTTGAACTGCACCATGGCGAATACCTTCGAATTGCCGGCGGTGAGGCCCGGGATCGATGCTTTTGCGTTGATTATAGAGTTTGCGTCATTTGTTATAGCGCATTTGGCGATGATCGCGCCGGTCTCGATATTTATTATCTCGACTTCGCGGCTGGCCATTATGTCACGGCTGGGAGCGGCTAAAAGCCCCGGCGACGAGTTGAGAGAAGAATAATCGATCGTAGAGTTCACGTCGACTATCTTGCTGCTGTCGGATAAGGCGCCTCCGACCGTGTCGCCGCCGCATCCTGCGTTTATGGACAATAAAAAGATCGTCATAAAATAAATAAAATATTTTGAGGCTCTTTTATTTGCGCTGATCTTTGAGTTTTTCATTAAAACCTCCTTGAATTTATCCGGTTCCGAAAATTCCTCCAGTTTTGGTTCATTATAAAGCATACGAATTTTAAAGTCAATTTTTATTTAAGTTTCCAGCGCTTGCCTCGGATGCCTGAAATTAAAACCGGAGAACCAGCCTTTTAGAGCTGAATTCTCCGGTTCTATCTTATGAGATGTTTTTCAGGATTTGAGTGTCGGAACCTATTATGAGTCCGTTACATTTTGTATGGATTTTTTTCAGGGAAGTTTTTTCCGAATTTTTTCTCGAAATCGTTAAGCGACATCCTTTCGATGTATTGTTTTTCAAAAAGGCCGCCCTTATCATCCGTTATGAAGACCATGCCTTTTTGAGCGTAAATATAGACGCGCAGATAGAATGCGTATAATGAAAAACCGCCGCGATCAGGTTCGCCCATAACTTTTTTAACATCTACGATATTACATTCGGTCGAATCAAGGACGGCGACGGCCAGATGGACCACGTTTTTTTTTGCCGCATCGACGGTCAGTTCATCGGGAAATCCGGGTTTTCTTTCTTCGAATATATAGCTTATGGTGCCGTCCGGGTTTTTGCGTTCGCTCTTATGGGCGCCCATTTTGGGAAGCGCTTCGTTCGCCGGGGTGACTCCTGGAATTATATTTTTGTGGTAGAGATCGTTTATGCTTTTGAGTTCAGCGGCGAGAGCCGGTTTATATACTACGAACGCTAAAATTAATGCTATGGCGAGCGTTGAATATTTTATATACATTGATAAATTTCTCCTTAGATGGTTTGGTGAATTTTTTGTGGACATTAGAACACTTTATTACTCATGATCCTGGTTTTTACAAATTCGTATCTGGCTGGATCCTTTTGCTGGAGGGACGCTGAAGATGCGTAATAAAGCCTTACGGATTCGGCCATGTCTTCATAGGCGTTCGTTTTTCCGTATTCGGTCGGCGGCGCTGTCGTGTACTGAGACTGGCCGTTATATGAGTTTCTGGCGCTCCAGAACTGCTGGGCCCAGGCGTTCATGGTGCTTGAGTTGCCGTTGAACTGGAAGCAGTGCGTCATTTCATGCACGAGCGTTCCGGCGAGGTCGAGCTGAACGCCGAGATCGGTTATGTAAATTTTTCCGGGAGTTCCGGTATTGACGTATCCCATGACGCCCGAACCGAGAGAGGTGGTTGAGAGTCTTTGAACGGTCTGCGTTCTGCCAAGAAAAGCTGCCGGCAGTTTCGCGAAAGCATTATAAACCGTTTTAAGCGCGTTTAAAGCCCACTGGGCGGTGCCGTTTTCCATTATTACGCCAAACTGGGCGCGGATGGCGTTTATCAATCCGGATACGCTATTGAGGTCAGTCGATGTTCCCGGGTTCTGGGTGGTCTGAGTCGTAGTTGTCGTCGTAGCGGCCGTATCTTTTATTTTTATCGAGAATTTGAATGAGCTGCCAAATTTTCCGAAAAACGATTTCGGAGTTACCGAGCGGACCATCCACATATATTCTCCGCCGTCCGTTAGTACTCCGGCCTTTATCTTAAGCGTGGCCGAAGAAGCGTCACGAACGGAACGGCCTATGAGCATGTACATGCCGAAAAAGTTCTGAGATTTTTTCAATAACCAGATGTCGTATTGAGATACGCCTTTTTCACCTGTCCAGATGAGATCGGGCGTCAGTGTTTTTAAAACCGAGCCGTTTGCCGGCGAAAGAGGTTCCGCGGCGTATGAAAATGCTGAAACGCCAATAACCATAAGCATTAATATTGAAATGCAAAGAACAGTTATTTTCCTTTTTAACATAAGTTCTCCCTCCCTGATTTTTTTAAAAATAAATAATTAAAGACAAAATTTACAATAAAACGAATCGTTATGCTTATAAAATAAAAATGACCGGACTATAAAATAAATAAAAATAAAAATAAAACTGCAAGGATAATTCTTCTATATTCATTATTGCATTTAGCAAGGCCTTTGTCAATTTTTTTAAAGTAAATAATTGTAAACAATTGTAAAAGAAGTTTGATCAAATCACGAAGAATTTGATTAGATTGCATTGAAAAGAGGTTTTTATTACTTGATCGATGTTGGGATAGGCGTTGATCGTGAAAGATCCGGAAATTCCGTTTGCGCCATTTCCTGCGCCATTCTCACAAAAAAAGCCAGATCATATTCGATTCCTCGCATTGAAATCTTAATCGGGAATTTTACGTCGAAATCAAAAATATCGATGTTGCTGCCGTAAATGGTTACTTTTTTAACTTTTTTGACGCCATAGTAAAGAGTTTCGAGATTTTGAGCGAAAGTCTGATCATTGGAAAGAAATGGAAGTTTTGAATCGATTACCTCGTATATCGAAGAAAAACGCGTATCCGGTGAACTAAATGGCGGGCATTTTTCAATATCTGAATAGATATTGACATCATTTATGGATATCGGGACCGTTTTCCCATAGTTAATGTTGATCACGCTGATGGGGCTGCCATTATCGTCTAATAACTCTCCGGTATATGGCGTAGCAAGGCTCATGTTGTCTATAAGCGTATTTTTGTTGGCGTTGCAGACCCGGATTATTTCGTAAGTCAGGCTCTGGCAGTCGGGTCTTATCGTAAAAAGAGAAGGATGATTTGAAGATTTCGCTATTTTGACCATGAACGCTTTATATTCGCCTATAAGTTCGCGTCCGAAGATCTCTTCGGCGTAATTGCCCGGCGTTCCGGGTTCGAATGAAAGGGTTGAAATTTTGGATGAAAGCGATATCTCGGCGGAACATTTTTCGATGATATCCGCCGTATAAAAAATAATTTTGCCGATGTCGGTCGTGTGTCTGTCGCTTATGAACTCTTTTAGCATGGCCCTTGATTTTAAAAAATTTTGAGATTTCGAATATTTATCGAAATTCTCCATAAACTTTCGAATGTTTTTTTCATTTAAAACTACGTCTTCAAAGCCTTTTTTTATCTCGGAATATTTTTGCCTGAAATCGGCCGTAACGTTCACGGCGAGATTATCGTGAATAAAATTCTTCCTGAAATCTGAGCTGAAATACTTTGTGATCTGGACATTTTTCGGATATTTTAAAAGCTCGGCCGAGGCGGCGGTGACCATCGAATTTTTAGGCGTTGAAACCTTGATCAGAGCGTGATTATAAAAAGGCCTCGCCACGTAAAAAGATGTCGCGAAATTCGAAAAAACATTTGATTCGCGTTCCTCATCATTGTTAACATCAAGTTTTTCAATGCTTTTATTACGCGTCAGCGTAAATTTGGGTTTTCCGCCGACATTATAGATTCCGAGTTTTTCGTAAGTGCCGTCATCGCGCATAACGATGAGCCTGTTCGATATTTTTCCAGGCGCCGGTTTGATTATTTCCACGGCGTTTTTTACCGAATCGGTTACTTTATCCATGACGGCCTTGATCCTGACGTTATCTTCGGCGTATCCTTCAAGTCTGTCGCGCCAGGTCATCTGACGAAATATCATTATTACAAATGACATTACCACGCCCAGAAGGGCAAGATACATCAAAAGCTCGATAAGCGAATATGCGTTTTTTTTAAAATTTTTCGGGTTGTCGCGCATTTTTTAATAACACTTTCAATTTATTTCGATATTGAAATATTCATATTCTTCGTTTGAATTTATGGTCTTTTTATATTTGAAAATTGGCAGGGTCCCGGCTGATGGAATATAACGGGCGAGTATGAAGCGCGTCGCGTTTCTGTAACTGCCGCTCGCCCATAAAAATACGCCCTGATATTCGCACGGGCGCAGATCGATCCCGAAATTCGATATTATCGCGGGAATATCGACTATGGTCACATTATATTTTCCATCGCCGTAGTTTTCGGAATAATTATTCGTGTAGCCGAAAGAGAAACTGGCGACGTTTTTGTAGATACGCGATTCAAAAGCGGTCGCTCCTATGAAGCTGGCGGCTCTTTTTAGTCCGGCTTCGGCTATATATTCGGCTTTTTTCAAATCGACGGTATAGTGAATATTCTTGGCGGACTGCGCCGTGAATACCTGTAGGGCGTAAGTTATTATAGCCAGAAACAGGGCAAGCGACACCACCAGCGGTATCGAAAAGCCTTTTTTATTATTAAGTTTTACGAGTTTCGCGTCGCCGCTAAAGTCCATCGCGCCCTCTTATTTTTGATGTTTATACGGTTTTCGGCTCTTTATTAACTATGCTCTTTTCACCCGGTTATTGATTGCGGCGATATTTTCCGCTAATCCAGCGTGGTGTTATATACCAGTTTTTGCGTTCGGCCCGACGTCATTGTCCAACTGGCTTCCGCGGCTATTTCCGTGAGCATTACTTCGAGCGTGGAGCCATCGTAGGCTGAAGCAACTTTCATTTCAAATTCAGGGTTTATCGTGACGACGCAGGAATATTTTCCTGACGTTTTGGTATATTTTGATTTTTGAGGGAAACTCTTTTTGAAAACATCTGGATAAAGGCTTGAAAGCGATTTAAGTTTTTCCATTTCGATTGTAAGAAGATGATGCGCCTGATAATAATCCGACGCGCTTTCGGCTTCCCTTGTAGATTGTATGAAAAGTTGTATTAAAGGCGTGACGGTTATCGCGAAAATAAGTATCGCGAGCAATATCTCGGTAAGTGAAAAGCCTTTTTTATTTGAAACGGTTTTTATGTGCGGCATATTTAACTTTATATTCTAAAACTTTATTTCAAGAGAATTACTCTTTAGAATTACTCTTTGCGTTTTTGGTAAATGATACAATTTTAAGAAAGATAAGTCAAGTAAAGTAACGTAAAGTAAAATGTAAAGTAAAGTGAATTCCGAAGATGATACCGTTGCTGCCGTGTGAAGTCGGTGTAAACACATAACAACCTGAAGGTTATAAGCTGGCTGATCCGGATAAATAAAATTTTAACGAAGTGAAGCTTTATCACGCGTAAATAAATTTGTTAACGGTGAAAATTAAAAAATAATAGCTCTTGTTAATGGTACGTTAACTGTGTTAAGATGTGAATTACTTTATTAGAGCTGATTTTTGATGGCATGGTTGTTTATTTTCGTACAACTTTAAATTATCAAAAAATGTTTTCGAAGGAAAATAAATTCCTTATCAGCAACAAGTTTTTATAACAAAAAAGGAGAGTTTCGCCTCATGCGTTTGTCAATATTTTTAAATAGAGTATGTAAACTGGTTCTATTGGGCTTTTTTCTTCTGGAGGCGTCCGCTTCGTATGCGGCTGTTCCTAAAGCGCTGGAAGAACTGACGCCCGATCTGATATTAATCAATGGCAACATCGTCACCGTGGACAGGGAATTTTCGATCCGGCAGGCCGTCGCGGTCAAAAATGAGCTGATTATTGCCGTGGGCAAAAGCCGCGATATAAAACAACTGGCTGGCGGTAAAACAAGAGTTATCGATCTGAAAGGGAAAACCGTTCTTCCAGGCATCAATGATACTCACACTCATTTCCAGTCGTTCGGCCTTTCCAGACCACCCGTGTCTCTGGATGTCAGTTCAGCCAGCGTAAAATCAATAGCCGATATCGCGGTTATGGTTGAAAAACGCGCCAAAGAGATAAAACCCGGAGAGTGGATCAGCGGTTCGGGCTGGAATGAAGGATATCTGAAAGAATGTATGGAAAATCCCGGCGTCAGATACCCTACCCGTCAGGATATCGACAGGCAAACTCCGGATAACCCTGTCTGCCTGGTAAATTTCTCCGGCCATAACACCTGGTGCAACAGCAAAGCTCTGGAACTTGCCAAAGTCACTAAAAACACCGCTGATCCAACCGGCGGAGAGATCGTTCGCGATATTAAAACCGGCGAACCCACAGGTTTTTTCAAGGAAAACGCGCAGCCTCTGATCAGATCTCTTATCCCCGAGCAATCAAGGGAACAACAGTTCGAAGCGCTTGGCGTCGCCATGCGGGAAATGACGGCCATGGGAGTTACAAGCGTCACCGATCCCAGTGTTTCCCCGGAACTGTGGAGCCTTTACAACGATTTCTATCGAACAAAATTTAAAGAGGGCAAGTGGACCGTTCGCGTGAACCTTCTGTTGAACTGGAGCGCCAACGGGACGGCCGCCAGTAAGGCGGATTTTGAAAAAGCCTTTGCGTCGGTGGGCTTAAGCACCGGATTTGGAAATAACTGGCTGAGAGTGGCCGGCGCCAAAACATTCGCCGACGGCATTCCGCCGTCAAAAACCGCCTGGATGTTCGATAAGTATATTGGAGGCGGCACCGGAGGCCTTGTGGTTAAAGGGGATACCCAATTGCAGCAGTATAACGAGCTGATCGAGATCATACGGTTTCTGAATAAAAAAAGGATGCAGGTTGGAGTTCATGCCTGTGGCGACAGGGCGGTCAGCGCCTGCGTCGACGGATTCGTCAAAGCGTTGCAGGAAGAGCCCTGGGATGCCCGCCATTATGTGATCCACGGCGATTTTGTGAAAACTTCGGATATGCGCAAAATGGCGAAGTATAACATTGGCGTGAGCACGCAGAACCAGATCATGTCGGCAATTATTGATTTCATGGGCAATGTAGTGGAAATTGAAAGGTACTCCAACCAGTGGCCGCTGGGTGATTTTAGCGAAGCGGGAGTCCTTGTTACCCAGAGTTCGGATGCGCCGATTGTCGTTCCAGACTGGAAGCTGGGAATAGAAAACTGCCTGTTGAGAGAATCGCCGTCAGGCAAAGTATTCGGTCCGCGCCAGAAGATTCCGATCAAAGAAGCCATCCGGCAATGCACGATCAACGGCGCCTATCAGAATCATCAGGAGGATATCAAAGGCTCCATCGAAACTGGAAAACTGGCCGATCTCATTGTGCTCGATGAAGATATTCTGACCATCGATCCACACAAAATCAGCGAAATTTCAGTCCTGATGACCATCGTGAGCGGGAAAATAGTTTTCACATCAGACAGGAGTGCGGCCGCCTTGAAGTAAACACGAGAGTTTTATGCCAAATGAAACGCATGAAATAAACCATAGCGCAGCATTGCCTTCTATGTGGTCATTGAGTGTCGTTTTATAAAAAACTTGATAATTAACATGTAAATGTGGTATGATGCGATCATATTTTTTATAAAACAATCGGCGTTTTTTTTGAGATACTTTTAAATATCGTGCGTATAATTTAATATAAGTCGAAAAAATCGAGTAAAAAAATATAGCGGGAGCGTGTTCAATGAGCAAAGAAAACGTAAAAAAAATGATTGGAAAAATGGCGAAAGACGCAGGGTTACAAAAAAAATACGCTGAAATTATGCAAGAACATCAGAAAGAGGCGGAAAAAGCGCTGACCGATAAACTCGTCGAGTTCGGCGGAGCTTCAGGTTTTGCATTCTCGAAAGCCGATCTGCTGGCCGCGCGCGCCGAGCTTATCGAAAAAGCAAACGAAAACAAGGAACTTGTGGATACCGATCTTTCCAGCGTCGCAGGCGGCGGCCCGGGCGATTCCGGCAAAGTCTATGGAGCTTTATTAAGCGTACTGACCGTAGGAGTTGGATGTTTAGTAGTCAGCACCATCGAAGATTCGAAAGTTTCCGGAGGCTGCAAGGCTAAATTGACATAGGCCGAAGCATCGGAATATTTTACCGCCATTTGGAAAAGCATTCAGGTTTGGATTTTCGAAAGATGAGATTTCATGGCGGACGGATCCGTTCCAGCGGTTGGCCTGCTCACGGCTTCAATTCATCAATTTAGTGATATATGAAAATATTTCCTTCCCGAAATCGGAAACCACGACGATATTTTCAGGTTTGAAAACGACGTTGTTGAGGTATTGCATGCGTAAAACATCGCCGCATTCGAACGATTCGGGAACTATCCCGCATAGGAAAAAGCCGAGAGTTTCGGCATATTCGCATGCCGCGGGCGCTGCGGGATCCGAAATTGGAAGGTCGAAAATGATGATGTCGATCTTCTGGAGGCAGAGTTCTTTCAGCCTTTCTTTGAGCCGGCCGTTAAGATCTTCGCCGATCTCATGCGCCTTTATGAACGCTCTTGATTTGTCGATAAGCGTCTTGATCTCCAGATCGCTATTGGCTTTTTGAGCGTTCTTTGTTTTTTCCGAGTCCGCCTGCGGGAAAGTTCTTTTGAGACCGACGTGTTCATAGATCTTTTG
Source organism: uncultured bacterium (assembly GCA_964545075.1). Taxonomy (GTDB): domain Bacteria; phylum Muiribacteriota; class UBA9980; order UBA9980; family UBA9980; genus DAOPXV01. The sequence goes on along the minus strand of CAZJFS010000014.1, from coordinate 24,609 downwards.
AAGAAATGAAGCGTGACGCGCGGGCAAATATACCGCTCTTTCAGGTTCCGGCAGGACCTTCGTGTAGAACATGCATACGGCGCGCCTGGTATTTTCGGATTCTTCTTTGAGATTTTTAAAAACTACGTTGGAAGGTGAAAATCCAAATATGAAACCGGTTTCTTTCGCGCCGATCTTAAGCAGCGTTTTCTGAGACACCGGATGGACCGTAACGGCTTTGCTGTTAATGCCCAGGATATTCTTCGAAGCGGCCCGCTCCATTATCACCCTGACGAGACCGGCAAAAATATCGTGCCCGCGGTATCTTGGGTCGACGACGGCCGCGCCCGATTCGGCGACTCGGTCTTCGCCGGAGTTTCTTGATATCTGCCAGTGACCGGCGATTTCGCCCGTCTCGCTGACGGCGAGGCACGCTTCCATTTTTCCGCTTCTGACAAGTTCCGCGATGCGTTCAGGATAATAATAATCCTCGTCGAGATAGGTATATCCATAAACCCTGTAAATGCAGCGTGCTAGAGGAATCGCGTCTTCCTCGCGCATGAACCTGATCTCGATCTTTTCAGCCGCAGGAGACGCTTTTGAATCTTCGGTCACGATCTGGTCTTCGGCCGCGTTTATAAAATCATCGATATTTTTGCTTTCGATCTTTTTGGCGAGTCTCAGCCTTTTGCCTTTAGTGCCGAGAAAACAGAATTCTATCTCATCGGCGAAGGTTTCGATGAGCTCCGTCCCGATACCGTGTTTTTTATCTCTTATGTTCGAGAAAAAATCGAACGGGAGGCCGTTGTCTTCTATGTCGACGACGACTTTTCCGGGCTCACGCCATATTTTAACTTCGTAATATCCGTTGTCTTCCGGCCGGTACGCGTGAACGATAACGTTCATGCACGCTTCTTCAACGATAAGTTCGAGCCTGGAAGCCGAATTTTCAGAAAGGCCGAAAGATATCCCCGCCGATCTCACGAATGAAAGCACTGCCGGCAGAAGTTTTACTGTCGCCTGGACCTTTAATTCATAAGGAGGTCTGGAAACGGAATTATTCATTATTAGCTCCTTTTAAGCTGTTAAATTATTATCGCATTTTTTAACGGGATTGATAGCGTTCAGCGCGCTCACGAATGTTCCGAAGACCAAAAGAGCGGTCATTAACATGAAAGTTTTAAACTGCGCTCCCTGAAACGCGGTCATTATAAGCGTATTCCCGCCGCCCGCGCCGAAAAATTTCTGTATGCCGCCGAGCGGAGATAACATGCTTTCAATAAAAATGGATGCGATCGTCGTTCCGATGGCCAGGGCGAGAAATCTCGCTGACTGCTGAAGGCCGTTGGCGATGCCCAGATTTTCGTTAGGCACGGACGAGAGCATCGATACGCGGTTTGGGGCCAGAAATGTTGCGGCTGCGACGCCCATGATGAACTGGCCGAGGACCACCCACCACCAGGAATCGTTCTGACCAAGTGACGAATATAGAAGCGTCGCGGCTATTCCGGTTGCAAAACCGCCGGTAGCGAGCCGAGCGGCGGATATCCTGGCCGAAAGCCATCCAGTTACGGGCGCGGCGAAACACATGATAATGGAATATGGCGACATGATAAAGCCGGCCTGCGAAGCGTTCAATTTCAAAACGCCCTGAAGATAAAATGGTAAAACGAATGAGATCGAAGCGAATACCTGAACGAACAATATGAGGCAGAAAAAGCCCATGCCAAATGCCCTGATCCTGAAAAGCGACATGTCGATAAGCGGGCTTTTGCATCTGGACTGAAAATAAATAAAGAGAACAAGCGAAACGGCGCCTGTGAAAAATAAAGCGGTGTCAAGGTTATCAATATGGTGTTTAGCGCCGACGCTGTCGAAAACAAAAAGAAGCGGCCCGACGCTTAAGATGATCAATATCGCGCCTATAAGGTCGAAAGAGGCTCGCGGCGCGTCGGTTATCGCGTCAGCCTTTAAAACCTTACTGCAAAGCCACATCGAAATAATGCCGATAGGCAGATTCACGAAAAATATCGACCGCCAGCCGGCGTATTGAACCAGCACTCCGCCCGCGACGTAGCCTAAAGCGTATCCGGCGGCCACTGCCGTTGAATTTAACCCCAGAGCCAGTCCGCGTTCCCCGCCCTCGAAAGTTTCGGTCAGGATAGCGCTTCCGTTGGCCAGAAGGCTCGCCGCGCCTATAGCCTGAAGGATCCTTCCGCCGATTAGCCAGTAACAGTCGGTCGCGACGCCGCAGAGCCCTGACGCCGCGGTGAATAAAATGAATCCCGCGCCGAAGATCCTGGTCCTTCCGAAAATATCCGCCAGCCGTCCGGTTATTAATAAAGAAACGGTCGTCGTGATAAGATAGGCCGTGATCACCCAGTGCGTAAGTTCGAGGCCTGCGCCTGTATCCCGGGATATCGAGGGGATGGCGATATTTACGATGCTTGAATCTATGGCTGAGAGAAGATTTGAAAATTGAACGACGGCAAGGATCCACCAGCGCTTGGATGGACCGCTGATGCTTTCTTTGAACCATATCAGTGGTGAAAACAAAATTTTTTTAAGCATGAAATATTATAAAAATTCCTTTGTTAAATTAAAGATGTTTTTTACATTGCGGGATGCGCAAAAACAATTATCGGATGACCGGTTGGCGCTGTAAATTACATAGTAGAATCTTCAGCGTGCTGCGGGAATATTTTCATGAGCAGCGTATAAACTGAAAGAGATAAAGCGAGTCCCAGAAACCATGAATTATTGACGACATTGCCGTTAAACGTGTTGGAAATAAGGTCCAGCATAAATGGCGTTACGGAAATAGCGTAGGCCAGATACGCGGCATAATTTACTCCGCCTCTATAGTTATAAAGCTTTGAATTATCCGAATAAAGATCATAAAGGCTTAAATGCTGTTTTTTAACGATATAATAATCAGCTATGTAAATACCCGTGAGCGGTCCGATGAATGAACCGTATATTCCGAGCCAGTTAAAGATATAACCGGTCGGATCGGCGTATAACTTCCACGGCATTATAATGATGCCGGCGACCCCGGTCATTATAACGCCATATTTGTAAGGGATGTTTTTGGGGCTGAGATTGGAAAATATATTTGACGGTCCGATCGCGTTTGCCGCGATATTCGTCGATATTATCGCAATGAATACGAGTATTCCGCCAAGCAGGTTCAGCCATGGCATTTTAAATGCCAGAACCATATAGACCGGGTTCCATATCATTTGGTTGAAAGCGATCATGGAGCCGAGCGTTCCGAAAACGCCCACCATTGAAAAAAAAGCCATCGCCGCCGGAAGGCCCAGTATCTGACCCCAGGCCTGGTCTTTCTGGCTGTGGGAGAACCTTGTAAAATCCGAGATGTTGAGGGCAAGCGGCGCCCAGTAAGAGATCATCGCGTTCAGCGACGGAAGGAAAAGTTCGCTAAACGGCCTTGCCGAAAAGGAATGGCTGCGGTTAAATTGCTCGCCGGCTGCTAGCAGCGACGACAGGGATCCGGCCTCATAAACCGCCCAGGACGCTATTGTGACCCCCAGGCAGACAAGGATGGGCACGCAAATGATCTCAAGTATCTTAACCGCTTCGCAACCCTTGTATGCTATAGCTAGATTGGCCAGCATAAACAACAAAAATATTAAAAATTTCGTTTGAGGATATAGCAATAAAACCGGGAAAAATCCGGCAAACGCCATATACATGAACTCGCCGCCGATCCAGCAATTGATGCCGAACCACCCGCATGCGACTCCGGCCCGTAACAGCAAAGGCAGATGAGCTCCTTTTTTGCCGAAAGCGGCGCGGCAGAAGACGGGATATGATATTCCATATTTGGTGCCGGCGACGGCGATCAATATCATTGGTATCAAAACTATTATGTTTCCAAGAAATATCGTGAAAATGGCCTGCCGCCAATTCATGCCGCTTGTTATAAGCCCGGACGAAAGCGTATACGTAGGAATGCATATGCTCATTCCGGCCCATAGCGAAGCGACGTGCCATTTATTCCAGGTGCGTTCGACTATGCTGGCCGGTTTCAGGTCTTCGCTATACAGGGAATTATTAGTAATATTTTCATTCGCCGCGGACACCAGCTCAACGAGGCCGTTTTCTTCTATCTGGTGTAACTTCATTGTTCAGTCCTTTGTAAGTGAAATAGTTTCTTTCAAGGGATATTATATTTAAAAATTCAAATACTTGAATATTCGTTTGCTTAAAATTTGAGGTATTATATCATACAATGTTAAAATTATCTTCAAGTTTTTTCAGTTATTTCTAAAAAATACATGTGATTATTAAAAACTTTTAAATTTAATCGTTGAATTTATAACGAATATGTATTATAATAATGCAAATTGATATAAAGGTGTGTTATTATGAGAATTATAGCCGGCAGCATGCGCGGAAAGAAGCTTGCCGAATTTGAAACGGAAGAAATAAGACCTATTACCGATATGGCCAAGACGGCTCTTTTCAATATACTTTACGATAAAATAACCGGCGCCGACGTTCTGGATCTATACGCCGGAACGGGTTCGATCGGTCTTGAAGCCATATCGCGCGGCGCAAATTCAGCTGTTTTTGTTGATGTTTCACGCGAAGCTTGCTCCATAATAAGAAAAAATATCCAGCTTACCAAATTTGACGACCAATGCCGCGTTTTTAATGCCAGATGCAAAGAATCGATAAAAAGGCTCAAAACCAGGTTCCATTTCATTTTTATGGATCCGCCTTTCTTCGATAAAATAGACCTGGACGTATTCGCGGCCATTGAAGATAACGATATACTGCACGACGGCGGAGAACTCATCATTAAACATTATGAAAAGGTCCTGCCTCCGGAAGGTTTTAAAACCTTGAAATTATACGATACCAGAAGATACGGAAATTCGAAACTTTCTTTTTATCTGAAAACTTCCGAACCCAAATCTGAAGAGGAAGCCAAATAATGAGGACAGCCATCTACGCGGGTTCTTTTGATCCGGTCACATATGGTCATCTTAACGTAGCGCTTCGCGCCGCATCCCTTTTTGATAAGTTGGTTTTTGCAGTCGCCATAAACTCAAGTAAAACAAGTTTTTTTACGCTTGAGGAACGCGAGGAAATGGCCAGAGAATCCATCGAATATTATTCAACCAAGCGAAAAACCGACGCCACGAATATTGAAGTCACAAGCTTTACAGGGCTTCTGGCAAATTTCGCCATGAAATATGAAAATCCGGTCCTTGTGAGAGGGCTCCGCGCCGTTTCTGACTTTGAGTTTGAGTATCAGATGGCATTATTGAACAAATACCAGAACTTTCAGGTGGAAACGGTTTTTTTAATAACTTCTTTAAAATACTCGTTTTTAAGCTCATCCATAGTCAAGGAGATTGCAAAACATAACGGTGACTATCGTAAACTTGTGGCGCCTCCGGTCTATGAAAAGTTATGGTCTAAATTCAATTCCGGCGAAAAGAAGGTTTAACGAGGGCACATGAAAGAAATAGGCAAGGTCGTCAACGTAGAAGACGGATATATTTTTGTCGAGCTCAAGCGGAATGAATTTTGCTCTAAATGTTGGCGATGCATGGATGAACCGGAAGAGGTTGCTGAAGCAGACGACGATGACGACGAATATATCAAAGAAACCGTTTCCGATGAAACCTGCCGGCAGGTGCTTCCTTTGAAGAACGAAATTAACGCCGAACTTTATGACCGGGTAGAGATCGAGGTTTCTGATAATATATTTTATGTAAACCTAGTTATTGAATTTTTAATGCCTTTAGCGGATTTTTTCATAGGCTATGCCGCAGGTTATTATTTTTCAATTTATATGGCATATGAACAGCCTGAAACGACGGGGTTTTTTACGGCCGTGGTTTTTTTCACTCTTTCATACTGGCTTGCGCGAGTTTTCTCATCGGATATAATGCTGACGTGGAATAAGTATCCTAAAGCCGTAAAAATAATTAGAAATGCTTTTGTAAAGTAGAACCGTAAGGTTATAAGGAGAAGCACATGAGAAGGCCGGTCTTTTTTATAATGATCTTTCTTTTATCGCTCGCGTTGTTTTCACTTGAAAATTCAGCCGTTGCGTTTGCGCAGGAAAAACCGGCCGATACAGCCTCAATCGAAGTCTTAAGAGTCGGCAGGATTCCATACCTGGATCCTCGCAAGATGGTTCGAAGCCATGAAAAATTAATGGAATATCTAAAAAAAGATTTGGGGATCAAAGAAGCGCGTCTGGTGCTTACTCCCGATTATAACGAACTCACGCAGTTTTTAAAGGACGGCAAGGTAGATGTTGCATGGCATGGCACTTTTGCCTATCCACGCGCCAGAGAGATATCCGGCGGCAAAGCTATTCTTACGGCAATATGGGCGAAAAAGAAAAACTATCGCGGAATGATAGTGGTTCGCGCCGATTCAAAGATCGAAAAACTTTCAGATCTGAAAGGAAAATCATTCGCGTTTGTCGATAAAAAAAGCGCTTCCGGTTATTTTCTTCCGAAGATCTTTTTGCTTGAGAATGGCATCAATCCCGATAAAGATTTTGCAAAAGTAGAATATCTTAAAAAACACGACAATATTTTATATAACATACTCTACAATAAGATTGACGCGGGCGCCGTGTATGACACAGCCTTTAATCTTTTAAAGAATGACGAAGAACGTGCGCAGCTTAAAATACTTGCGAAAACCGATGAAATATTGAATGAGCCCATAATGGTCAGAAAAGGCCTTCCGGAAAGCGTTGTCGCAAAGATCAAAGCCGCCTTCCTGAAACTTAATTCAGATTCTTCCGAAGCGTTTATTTATATTAAAGACCTCGGTAATATAAACGGGTTCGCTGAAACTACCGATTCCGACTATGACGGAATAGTAAAAATGGTGGAAAAATATAAAAATGTATTTGAAGAAAGTACGAACGAAGTTTTGGCCGTGACCAAAGAAACTCAAACTACGTCCGAGACCGTTCTGAAAAAATAGAAGCGCCATTTAATATTTTTTATTTGACTATTGTAATATATATGTGATAAAATGTGTGAAAGCCTATCCGGAGGTTAAAATGAAACGATTTTTAAAATATTTTGTCTTTATAAACATTTTGCTTGGTATCCTTTTTATATCGGAAGTATGCGAGCTGCGAGCCCAGGGCAACGATTCGACATCCTCTATCGAAGTCTTAAGGATCGGCAGGATACCTTATCTTGAGCCCCGGAAAATGGTAGGCGATCATCAAAAATTTCTTGAATATTTCAAAAACGAGCTTGGCGTAAAAGAAGTCAAGCTTATCCTGACTCCGAACTATGATGAATTGAATAAGTTTCTAAAAGAAGGTAAGATCGACATCGCCTGGCATGGCACTCTCAATTATCCGAAAGCGAGGCTTGCCAATAGTGGAAAAGTAATAGCGATGCCGGTACGCTTCAAGAAAAAATCTTACAGCGGTATTATACTTGTAAGAACCGATTCCAACATAAACAAGTTGACCGATCTCAAAGGAAAATCATTCGCGTTCGTCGATAAAAAAAGCGCTTCCGGATATTTTTTCCCTAAAATGATGTTTCTGGAAGCCGGGATTAACCCTGATACCGACTTTACACGGATTGACTATCTGAAAAAACACGATAATATAATTTATAATATATTATACAAAAAAGTTGATGCCGGAACGGTTTATGACGATGCGCGTGAAATTTTAAAAACCGATGCCGAAAGAGCTCAGCTAAAGATATTGTGCAAAACTGCCGATATTTTAAATGAGCCTTTACTTGTAAGAAACGGGCTTCCTGACGAACTGGTCAAAAAGATCACTGCCGCTTTTTTAAAGCTGAAAAAAGATGATCCCAAAACTGCTCCGATCCTTGAACATTTAGGCAACGTTGAATCTTTCGTATCCGCTTCCGACAAGGATTATGACGAATTTGTCAAGATGGTTGAAAAACACCAGGCCCTTTTTGACGAGCAGAGCGCGGAAACATGTAAAAAAAATGGAGACAAGGCTGTTTCAACGCAGGAGACCACGATAAAAAAGTAAAGAAAGTTGAAGATAGATGATTCATCACGAAGAGATAAAATTCAGTCTCACCTATAAATTCATCATATTCGTCACGGCCCTTATTATCGTCACGCTCATTTCGGTGGCTTATGTAGTTATAAACCATGAGCAGGATATGATAACTAATAAGATGCAAAATTCGGGTCTGCTTCTTGTTAAGACTCTCGCCAATGTTTCGAAAGGTCCCCTTTTTCAAAGCAACTATACAGAATTAAAAGGTTACATGGATGATATAAAGAAAGACCGTGAAGTGGCCTACGCTTATATCTTTGAAGATCAGACCAAAACCTGTGTGGTTCATGTAAATAACGCTGGCGACGATAATTTCGAAGGAATGTCTACCGCTAAGTTCACCGATGAAGTTTCTTTGAAGGTTCTCGGTTCAAAAGAAGAAACCATTCAAATATGGAAAGATAAAAAATCGTTGATAAAATACCTCGATATATCATATCCGATCAGTGAAGGTAATTCCTACTATGGAAAAATAAGGATAGGCTATTCGCTCAAAAAGCTTGAAGAGGAACTTTATTCCACCGCCAAACAGGTTATTTTGATCTCAATAGTAGCCATTATTCTTGGCTTTTTAGTTTCCGTCATCCTTGCGAGAATAATTTTGAAACCGGTAGCTGAGCTCGTAAGCGGAGTAGATAAAATATCCTTTGGTGATTTCGGCCATCAGATCAAGGTTAAAACATCCGATGAACTTGGCCTTCTCGCCGAAACATTCAACCGAATGTCTTATAACATATCAATACTCTATAACATATCCAACAAAATGAACTATGTTTCCGACAAGGATGAATTGTTAAACATCATTCTTGATAATGCCATTGACGCTTTAAAAGCTGAAAAGGGTTCTATAATGCTTTTAAATGAAAATTCAGAGCTTGAATTAAGCCTGGTGCGCGGTCACGCATATGAGAAAAAATCGCTCGTCAAGCTTAAACTCGGTGACGGCGTGGCAGGAACGGTTGCGGAAACGGGCCAGGCTTTTATCATCAACAGGGGCGAAGAAGACGATCTGTTTAAAAAATATAGCGATTTCATCGAACGCTCACATATTCAATCGCTTTTATGCGTTCCTCTCAAAGTCGAAGACCGTGTTATAGGCGTAATAAATATAGTCAACAAGAAAGAAAATCAAAAGTTTAATATGAATGACACCAAGCTTATGCAGGTTCTCGGAACTCAGGCAGCAAGCACTATCAGCAAAGCCAAGGTTTATGAGGAATCGATAACCGACGGTATGACGAAGCTTTTCATCCACAGATATTTCCAGGTCAGACTCGATGACGAGATCAAGCGTTCCATGCGTTATGGCACCAAACTAGCGCTTATATTATTCGACGTCGATCACTTCAAAAAATTTAACGATACCTATGGTCATCAACAGGGCGATATCGTTCTTATCGAATCCGCGAAGATCGTCAAGGATTCGGTTCGCTTAAACATAGACGTTCCATGCCGCTATGGCGGAGAAGAATTCACCATAATCATGCCGGAGACGGATGCGGCCGGTGCGCTTATCGTTGCCGAACGTCTTAGAAAGCGCGTTGAGGCGTATGAATATCCCGGCCAGGCGACGCCTTTGCATGTTACGATAAGCCTTGGAATTTCGATATTTCCCGATGACGCTACCGAAAAGATGGATCTTATTAAAAAGTCTGACGACGCCCTTTACAGAGCTAAAGAAGCCGGCCGTAACAATACGCAGGTATACTCAGAGATACCTCCTGGTGAGGCGGGCGGCAGTGAAAAGAAAAAAGACCATTAATATCTCGGTAGCCGCGGGAATTTCACATACCAAGGTTGGCGTATTTAAAAACGGCAGCCTTGTAAAATTCTTTAAATACGATTCCAGACCTCAAATTTCTACGAAAAAACTTTTTGATATTTTCAAGCTGAATTATGACTTTCAAAAAGATGTTGCCGCCGGCGCGGAAGTAACGTTATCGATAGCGTCCGATGCTTTTGAAATTGCCGACGCCTATGAGCGTTTATCCCAAAAAAACGGAGTTGATTTTTTAAAAATCAGTTCCTCTTTAAAACTTCCTTTGAAAATTAATTACGATCCGCCGCAATCTCTTGGTGTCGAACGAATTTGCACGGCGGTGGCGGCGTTTCGAAAATACGGCATGGAAGCCGCGAATCTGGTTGTAATAGATTTCGGCGCACGGACAAGTTTCGGCCTTATATCTGACGGTGCTTTTCGAGGCGGCCTTATTTCCCCGGGGTTTCAGCCGTATGCAAATGCCTTGAACATAGACTCGTCATACATGTTCAGAATCCATTACAACAGAATATCCGGATATTTATGCCGCGATGATAAATCTGAAATTGCTGCCGGAGTATATGGCGGTTATTCGATATTGATAAACGGCCTTTATAAAAAACTGATCGATGACGCGCGCTTGAATGAGAAGGAAATATGCGTGATCACTACTGGTGGGTATTCGAGTTTTTTCACTACTAACGTTGATTTTTCAGTAATAAACGATCAAACGCTCGTGCTTGATGGAATAAACATTATAACGAAGGATAATTGTTTGGAAAATGAATGAAAATTATATAAGGCCTCTTCAGATCGGCCGCGTAAGGCTTGACAACAATTTGATCATGGCGCCCATGGCCGGCGTTACCGATTACCCGTTCCGTCTTATGACAAAGCTTTTCGGCGTCGGGCTCACGGTTTCGGAAATGGTGCACGTGACGGCCATGACGTTTAAAAGCAAGACCACGCCGGTTTTAACGAAGCGCAGCGCCATAGAAAAGCCCTATTGCATACAGCTTTTCGGAAATCTCCCCGAACATTTTTCTAATTCCGTCAGATACATTTCAAGATATGAGATGGCCGAACTCATAGATATAAATATGGGCTGTCCGGCCAAAAAAGTCGTTTCGTCCAAATCCGGCGTTTATCTTATGAAAAATGTTGAAAACGCAAAAAAAATAATAACCACGGCGGTTAAAACGGCGTCGGAATTTCCGGATAGAAGAATACCTATAACCGTTAAAATAAGACTTGGCTGGGATTTGAATTCAATAACGGCGGTTGATTTCTGCAAAATGATAGAAGATTGCGGCGCCGAAATGATAACCGTCCACGCCCGCACTCAGTGCATGCGATTTTCCGGAACGCCGCTTTATGAATGGATAGCCAGATGTAAGGAAGCGGTAAGGATACCGGTGATCGCCAACGGCGATATTAACGTATTTTCGAGCGTTAAAAGAGTTATGGACGAGACCGGCGCCGACGGCGTTATGATAGGCCGCGCCGCAATGGGAAGACCATGGATATTTCGCGACATAATAAATGAGGCGGAAGGAAAAAGAAGGCTTGACTTTAAGATACCAGATGTTATAAAATTAATGAAATACCATGGGCGTTTGGTGGGCGCTTTTTATTCGGAGATAAACGGCGTGGAAAGCTTCAGAAAGCAGCTTTTGTGGTATACAAAGGGTTGGTACGGCTCGGCGCAGCTTCGTGAAAACTTGAAAGTGGTTGCCAGTGCCGACGATATCGATGCAAGGCTTGATATGTACCTTCAAAGTCTGGAACATCTTGAGCTTCCGGAAACGAAGTTATTTAACGTATATGAGAATTAATAAATATTCATTTTTTTTAATATGCGCGGCGGCGGCGTTTTTGTTGATACCGGCCTTCGCGGTGGATACGGCTTTTGCTCAGGTCAGCTTTCCGCCTGGCGAAATATATTTTTCTCCTGAAACCAGGCTTGAGGATAAGTTCGTTTCGTTTATCGCGCGCGCCCAGGGAACGATTTTTTTCTGCGCCGCCGAATTGAGTTCGGAGAAAGTCACGGAAGCTTTGATCGACGCGAAAACCCGGCGGATGCTGCCGGTCCGGGTTGTTATATATAAGCCGGAGGCGGCGAACAATCTTTTGATAGATAAACTTTTGACATACCAGATAGAGGTCGTGCTGGCTGAAAATCCGGCGGGGTTCGACTATAATTTCTGCATGATAGATTATAACGCCGTTTATCTTTCATCCGCGGCATTTACATACGCCGCAATGAATCAGGACTATAATTATGCGATGATCATTTCAAATATCGAAAAATTCGCCACAAATTTCCAGTATGAATTCGTCGAAATGCTTGAGGGCCATTATTTTGGGACCGCGTCACCGCAAAACACCCAATTCCCAAACATAAGCTGGAACGGCGCGACGTTAGATACCGCATACCTTCCGGAAGACCTGGTTGACAGCAAAATGTCGTCGATCATATCAAAGGCGGGATCAAAGATAAGGATAATGGCGCCGCAGCTGAAAAACAGCTTGATAACAGATAATATACTCGGTAAAAAGAATACCGTTTCCGACATTCTGGCTCTTTTTGAATATGGCACGGATAATGCCTCGAAGCAGGAATATGAAACTTTCCGACGGGCCGGAATTTACGCGGTACAGAATAAAACTTCGCCGAAGATAGGCTCGAGCGTAGCTATAATAGACAATCAGTATGTAATGCTCTTCGGAGCTAACAAGGCGAAATTAAACACAACGACGGCCGATTCAGCCTTCATTACAATAAATTCACCTCAGATCGCGTCGATGTTTAATGCTTATTTCGATACCATAATGCAGAAAAACACGGCCGATATAGTTTTAAAGGGTCAGGTCGTGAATTCTTCGAATAATCTTCCGCTGGAAGGCGCACGCATATATTTTATGGCGCAGAACGCCGAGACTTATACCGATTATCTTGGATGGTACGAATTCAAAGGCGAGCTTGCCGAAGAATTTCTGGTTATGGCCGAACGCGAGTATTATTTTTCAAAAGAGATAATTTTTTCTAAAAAAAATGGAACAAGGCTTGATTTTTTGCTATCACCTATTATATCATATAATAATTTATCGGGGTTCGTGATCGATACGTTCACCCGAAATCCGATCTCAGGTTGTGGCATGACAGCTGTATATATACAAAAGCCTACCGGCACAAGAACTTATATAAGAACTAATAGCAACGAAAAGGGTTTTTTCACTTTTCCGGCGCTTCCGGTCGGTTCCATGGACGTCGAAGCCGCCCATCCGAATTACCAAAAGCGCGTTTTATCGTCGTTTTCCGTCACCGCTGGGTCGGCCATATCTCTTCAGGATCCGTTGGCCCTTACGCCTAACTATCTTATAACCGCTTATCCCAACCCTATTTTCGAGGACAATATACTCATAAATATACGCGATTCCAACGTGGGCGGTGAAGTCCCGCGCGTGACGATAAAGCAGAATAATTATATAGACATTTCCGTAAATATGCGTATAGCGGCATCGGCCGACCTTAACAATATTTACGTGGGAAATTATATAATGAAGCGCGGCTATTATGGAAACGCCAGGATTAACGTTAACGGCGGCGCGTCCTATAAGGACGTGGCTATAGATTTCCTGGAGGCGTATAAAAAATACACTTATCAATCCGCGGCGAGATCCGCCCTTTCAGGCGTGGCGCTTAATATCGGAGCCGGCGAAGTCACGCACGAGGGTTTCGTTTCTGTTCAACAAGATTTGGCGCCGGCGGCCGCTGGAGATCTCGCGTACGTCGGGTCAGCCCCGGTTTCGGTCGGTTTCAGCAAAAATTTCGCGATGGCGCGAGGCGACGGAAGTTTCATAGAACTTCCCGTGAATAAGATAGAATATGAAAAATCCACTAAAACTCCGCCGGCAGGCCGCCCTTCAATATATTATTACGATGAATCTTCCGGGAAATGGCAATGGCGTCTAACGTCACTTGCCGGAGAAGGCCAGAGCGGCGAGGTCAAATTACGAGCCTCTTTTGACAGGGCTGGAAAATACTGCGTGTTGACGGATAATGTTCCGCCCGTTGTCGGGCTCAAAAAATATTCCGACGGTTCCGTTATCGCGACGATATCCGACGGCGGTTCGGGCGTGGATGAAAATTCGGCCGGCGTCGTATCTGATGCGGGGACAGCTTTCGCAGATAACGTTGAATTCGTCAGAACCGATAAAAACAACGCCGGATCGGAATTCAGAATTAAAAACATACTTGAAATGGCCAGATTCGCGGCAAGAATAGTTTTTCGCGACAGAAGCGGGAACGCGGTTGAATTAAGCGCTTCTGAAATATCCCGGCAGGCGTCTCCGGCGGCATCGACCGACCGTTCTGTTCAAGTTTATCCGAACCCGTGCAGAAACTTCGCGAAATTTAGAATAAAAGCCGGATCCGATGAAAGCGTTTCAATATCGATCTACGATTCCGCGGCCCATAAGGTTTTAGACCTCTGCGAGGATATTAACGTAAGCGGTCAAATGATAGAAGTAAATTTAAATACATCCGATATAAGTGGTTTTAATGGCGGGAGATTCGACAGGATGTCGAACTCGACTTATTTTTATAAGGCGAAATTCTCATCCGGGACTGAAATTAATGGCAAATTATCAATTTTGAACTAGTAGGAAGTGTAAAGTTATGGGAAGACGGCGTGATGCAAGAGTATTAGCCCTGACCTTTATGTACCAGTATGACCTCGGGGTGTACGATAAGATCGAAGATATAATTCACTACACGCTCTTTATGGATGAATATGAGGTGGACGTGGTGAACTACGCTTCCGAACTTGCTATCGGTGTCGTTAAAAAGATCGAAGATGTCGACGCGGTTATCTCGCAATCGGCCGACAATTGGTCCATCAACAGGATGGCCACAATAGACCGCAACATATTGCGTATATCGATCTTTGAGATGATGTTCGAGGAGGACGTTCCGAAAAACGTTACGATTAATGAGGCCGTTGAAATGGCGAAAACTTTCAGCACTGAAAAATCAGGCGAATTCGTCAACGGCATTCTCGACAAAATTAGCAAGACTGTCGTGAAGAATAAAAAGTGAGGTTTTAGAAAATGGCCCGACTGGAAAAAAAGCTTCTCGGACAGAGTTTGATCAACGCAAACCTGATAACCGAGAAACAGCTTGACGAGGCTTTGAAGGAACAACGAAAAACGGGACAAACGCTTGGCTATATACTTATGGTTAATAGTTTTATCTCGCAATCCGATCTGATGAATTTTTTTGAAAGCAAGCTTGGAATACCGTACGCCAATCTTACAAATTACGTCATAGATCCGGAGATTGTCAAGATCGTTCCCTATGACATAGCCTTCAAATATAAGCTTATTCCGCTTCTCAAGGTTAAAAGCACTGTAACGGTCGCCATGATCGATCCGCTCGACAGTTTCGTCATAGATTCCATAAAATACACCACCGCCTGCGACGTTAAGCCTCTCGTATCAACGCAGGAAGAGATTGAAGTAGCGATTGAAAAATATTACAACGTACAAAAACCGGCAAAAACGCCTGAGATTACTTCCGAAGCCGAATTGAACGAACTTCAGATGATAGCCAATAAGCTGCAGGGCCACGCGATCGATCCGAAATTGATTGAAAGCGGTACCGGTGACAATGTAGCCCCCGTAATAAAGCTGGTCAATCTGATGATATTAAAGGCTATCGCTGACGGAGCTTCCGATATTCATATCGAGCCTTCCGAAAAGGTGCTGCGCACAAGATACAGAGTCGACGGAATTTTGCACGAAGTTATGACGCTCGCTAAATCCCTCGAACCGGCTGTTATTTCGCGCATAAAGGTCATGAGCAACATGGACATTTCTGAAAAGCGCGTTCCGCAGGACGGAAGGGCTGAAATGAAATTTCAGAACAGGTCCATAGATCTTCGCGTATCTTCGTTTCCATGCGTTCATGGCGAAAAAATAGTTATAAGAATTCTTGATAAAACCGGCGTTCTTATTCCGCTTGAAGATCTCGGTTTTGCGCACGACGTGCTTGAAAAATTCAAGATGGTTATCAGAAAGCCTAATGGGATAATACTTGTTACGGGTCCTACCGGTTCCGGTAAATCCACGACGCTTTACGCTTCGCTTGATAAGATAAATTCAATGGATAAAAACATTGTTACTATTGAAGACCCGGTCGAATATGAGCTGGACGTCATTAACCAGGCGCAGATAAATGTCAGAGCCGGTTTTAACTTCGCCAACGGCCTTCGTTCGATATTGCGCCAGGATCCTGACATCGTGATGGTCGGCGAAATACGTGACGTTGAAACCGCTGAGATCGCCATACGCGCCGCGCTTACGGGCCATATGGTCTTTTCGACGCTTCACACTAATGACGCGTCGGGCGCGGTCACAAGACTCATCGATATGAAGGTGGAACCGTTTTTGATATCCTCATCGCTGTTATGCATCATGGCGCAGCGCCTTATACGCAGGATATGTTCGAAATGTAAAACAGCCTATAAACCGTCACCTCAATTTATCGATAAAATAAATGAACTTGTCGACGCCAATCTTCCGGAAGATTTTGAATTATATCGCGGAGTCGGATGTCCTCATTGCAAACAAACCGGGTTCAAAGGAAGAACAACGATAAACGAGCTTTTGATTCCTAATGAAAAGATCCATGAGCTTATTGTTAACCGAGCGGCCATGTCCTTTATAAAAAAAGAAGCGCGGAAAAACGGAATGAAAACGCTTCGTGAAGATGGAATTTTCAAGGTTATTGAAGGCATGACGACGATAGAAGAAGTAATAAGGGTAACTCAGACTGATGAAAGTTGACGACAAAGAGTTTATCTCACCTTCATTTGAGACCGAAATACGCGTCAGATACGCCGAAACGGATAAAATGGGGGTCGTATATTATGGTAATTACTACACATGGTATGAGGTTGCCCGCGGCGATGTGCTTAGAAAAGTAGGCTATCCTTATTCGGCTTTAGAAGAAGACGGTATACTTATGCCAGTTACCGAGTCTTATTCCAGATATATGGCGCCTGTACGTTACGACGAACTTGTTGTCGTTATAACTAAAATTGAAGAGATACGCGCCGTATCAATATCATTCGTTTATGAGATATGCAGAGTGTCTGATCGAAAACTTTGCACGAAAGGTTTCACAAAACACGCGATGCTTGATAAGTGCGGAAAACTTTTAAGGCCTTACGGCAACGTTGCGCTTGAAAAGTTGAAAAAAATGCTTTGCGAATATGCCGAAAACAACGTTAAATCATCTTAAGGTGTGAAAATGATATCAAAAGAAGAAGTTATTAAAATTTCAAAACTTGCAATGCTCGAGTTGAAGCCTTCGGAAATTGAAGACTATACAGGCCAGTTGGCTTCCATATTGAGTTTTTTTGAACAGATACAGGAACTGGATCTTAAAAATGTCGAGCCGACCAATAATGCTCTCGTTAATTCAAACGTTCTGCGTGAAGATGTTTCGGAAAAATCACTTCCGCAATCGAAACTGATTTTTCAATCCGTTGGAAACGACGGCAAAAATTTCGTGGTGCCATCAATAATTGAGACGGGGGAGTAAAATGCCTGAAAATTATTTAAAATATGCAAATGTGAAAGATGTCCCGCTTCATTATAAACCGGCGCATGAGATCAGAAGAATGATCGATTTCGGTGAATTATCGGTGGCTGAGCTCCATTCATATATTGCTGATCGTATTCAAAAGATAGATCCTGCGCTTAATGCTTTTTTAAGGGCGATCTCGCCATGCGGCAGTTCCTGTAACGACAAAAAATCTTTCTGGTCGCATATCCCGATCGCTTTAAAGGATAATATTTTAACGGAAGGAACCGTAACGACGGCAGGGTCGAAAATACTTGAAAATTATATGCCTTTATATGACGCTACTGTCGTAAAAAAATTAAAAGACGCCGGTGCGGTAATTTGTGGAAAAACAAATCTTGATGAATTTGCTATGGGTTCTTCAACGGAAAATTCGGCTTTTATGAAAACCAAAAACCCATGGAATACCGATTACGTTCCAGGCGGTTCTTCAGGTGGATCGGCAGTTGCTGTGGCTGCCGGAATGTCTTATATGGCTCTCGGTTCCGATACTGGCGGTTCGGTGCGCCAGCCCGCGTCATTTTGTGGTATCTGCGGTTTAAAGCCTACATACGGAAGAATTTCACGATACGGCCTCATCGCTTTCGCGAGTTCTCTTGATCAGATCAGCCCGTTCACGAGAGATGCCTTAGATATGGCGTATGCGCTTGAGACTATATCCGGCCATGACGTCAAGGACTCGACTTCAAACTCTCGTTTGGTGGAGAACTATTCTGAAATTTTAAAAAGTGGCTTTGATATATCAAAGCTCAGAATCGGCATTCCTGACGAATATTTCTGTTCAGGTATTGATCCCGAAGTTCTATCCTGCATTGAAAACGCTATAGATGTTTTTAAAAAAGCTGGCGCTGATATCGTTAAAATATCTTTGCCGCACACAAAATATGCAATACCAGTTTATTATCTTATCGCAACCGCCGAAGCCAGTTCCAATCTTTCACGCTTTGATGGCATTAGATATGGGTATAGAAATCCTGATCATAAAAACCTCAAAGAATTATACCAGAAAACCCGTGATGAAGGTTTTGGCGCCGAAGTTAAGAGAAGAATAATTCTTGGAACTTATGCTTTAAGTTCCGGTTACTATGACGCATACTATAAAAATGCTCAAAAAGCCAGAACAAAGATTCGCGAAGACTTTGAAACCGCTTTTAAAAAAGTTGATGTTATATTTACGCCAACTGCGCCAACATCGGCGTTCAAATTCGGTGAAAAAACAAAAGATCCTCTCACGATGTATATGTCGGATATTTTTACTATATCGGTTAATCTGGCTTCTATACCGGCTATTTCAATTCCCTGCGGCTTTGCAGGTGCTATGCCGGTCGGGCTTCAGATCCTTGGAAATTATTTTGAAGAAGCTAAAATATTAAGCGTTTCGAATGAATTCCAAAAACGTACTGACTTTCATCTGACATTTCCCAACGTTTAATTTAAGTTTTCTGTTTATTATAAGGAGTATTAAAAATGAAGTTTGAGGCGGTTATCGGCCTTGAAGTGCACGTGCAATTAAATACGTCTACAAAAATATTCTGTAGCTGTTCGACCGATTACAGCGGAGCTGAGCCGAATACGCATGTCTGCGAAATATGCAGCGGCCAGCCTGGCGTACTTCCTGTTTTAAATAAAGAAGTTTTAGGGCGCGCGGTTAAAACAGGGCTGGCTTTTAATTGTCAAATATCGCGGAGAACAAAATTTGACAGAAAAAATTATTTTTATCCCGATCTTCCGAAAGGATATCAGGTCTCACAGTTTGATATGCCTATATGCGTAAACGGCCACATTATAATTCCAATCATAGCTGAAGACAAATCTATCGGTGAAAAAAAAATTGGAATAACAAGGATCCATATGGAAGAGGATGCAGGAAAAAATGTTCATGGCGGTGCTGGCCAGTCTTTTGTCGATCTTAATCGCGCCGGAGTTCCACTTCTTGAGATCGTTTCAGAGCCGGATATGCGAAGCGCACAGGAAGCAAAAGATTATCTCGAAAAATTAAAACTTGTTCTTAAATATGTTGACGTTTCTGACTGTAACATGGAAGATGGTTCACTCAGATGCGACGCCAATGTATCTATAAGGCCTGTCGGTGAAACAAAATTAGGAACTAAAACCGAGATCAAAAATATGAATTCGTTCAGAGGTGTTCAAAAAGCCATTGAATATGAGATAGTGCGTCAGATTGAAATTGTGACACGCGGTGAAAAAATAGTTCAGGAAACAAGGCTTTTTGATGACGCTAAAGGCATAACCCTTTCAATGAGAAAAAAAGAAGAAGCATTCGATTATCGTTATTTTCCAGAACCAGATCTTCCGCCTTATGATGTGAGCGAAGATATGATCAATGATATCAGTTCAAAACTTCCTGAAATGCCCGATGCTAAGTTCAAAAAATATACCGAAATTTTCGGACTTTCGGAATATGATGCCCGTCTTATTTCCAGCAGTCTTTCAATGACGGTGTTTTTTGAAAAATGTGCTGGAATGTATAATAATTATAAACTTATTTCAAACTGGCTTATGGGCGATATCACAAAAAAGATGAACGAATCACTCGGATGCGATATTTCTAAAATTAAAATTAAACCCGAGCATCTTGCTGAAATGCTTAATTTGATAGACGCCGGAACAATCTCCGGTAAAATAGCCAAAACTGTTATTGACGAAATGTTTGATACGGGTGAAACTCCGGGTCAGATAATTTCACGGCTTGGTCTTATCCAGGTTTCTGATGAAAGCTTTATTTTGAAGGTAATAACTGAAACGCTTGCGGAGAATCAGAAGTCAATCGATGATTATATCGCGGGAAAAACTGCGGCAAAGGGATTTCTCGTAGGGCAGATAATGAAAAGGACCAAAGGGAAAGCAAATCCTAAATTAGTCAATGAGATGCTTGAAGCTGAATTAAAAAAAATAAATAAGTTATAAAATAAGAACGGAGAATTATGAAAGAAATATTTGTTATAAAATGTTCTGAGGATGATTTTTTGAAGCAATGTAAAGCGAAGGCATTGATTATTCCTGATGATCAAGTCTATCGTAACTGCCTTTATATTGCCTGCCTTGACGAAAAAACTCTTAAAATAAACTATTTTACAAAAGTTAGTGACGTATGTTTTAAGGAAGAACTCGCTGATAAAGACAGTATAGATAAATCAATCTACTACCTTCAGATCAAACCGGGTGAAATTCTAAAATTTGGTCATGAAATCGATCTTTCCATGCTTAAAGAATTTCCGGCTTATCTAACTTTTGAAGAGGCCATGACCGAAGTCGTTGATCTCAAGGAAATTACCAGAAAGCAGAAGAAGCTCACTAAAAAAGAAGTGTCACTTATAGTTGCCAGATATCTTGAACAGGGAATAAATTACAGTGTGAATCAGAAACTTGACGATGCCCAGGATCTTTTTAATCAAGCACTGGATATAGACACGAAAAGTCACCTGATCTATTTTTACCTCGGCAATATTTTTGTTGACAAGGCCAACATTGATATTGCGCTTTATTACTATAGAAAAAGTATAGAAATAAATCCGAGATTTCATCATGCTTATAATTATCTCGGTTTAGCGTATTCATATTTAAGCAAAAATGAAAATTCTATAAAATGTTGGGAAATGTCACTGAGCATTTCTCCTAACAATGAATTTGCGCTAATAAACCTTGGGAAAGCCTATATTCAGACAAAGAAACATCAGAAAGCCCTTGAAATGCTATTAGCGGCAAAAGAAATAAACTCCACCAATCTATTTGTTTTTAATCTCATAGGCGTAGCATGCGCTAATCTCGGAAAACTTGACGATGCTATAGAAAACTGGTCGAAAATAATTGACGCCGGTCAGGATGATGAATATCTTCATTTAAATCTTGCCAGAGCTTATTTCGAATCGAACCGTTTTCGTGAAGCGCTTGAAGAATACGAGCTTATACTTGATATGTTTCCTAAAGGCCATGACCTTCATAATCTGGCTGAACAGAACATTGATATATTGCGCGAAAAATTATCCGATAAAACTGTTGTTATCAACGAAATAAAGGACATTTCCCCATACTTCGAAGAAAAATTCGGTATTTCACTGCCTAATGTTGATGAAGAACTCTCGAAAATGATAAATTTCAACAAGCTTTCCGATTATATTGTTCTTTTTAATCTTAACGATCTTAAAATAAAATCAATAGTTTTTGATAAAGATAGTGAAGAAGACCTCATAAAATATGACGATACAAATCAGGCGCTTCAAGTATCGCGGGGAGCATTTAAATCGACGATTAAGCTAAGAAGAGCTCTTAAAAAGGCCAAAACTTTAGTTCCTGTCAAAGATGAAACTGATAAAAAAAGTGAAACAAATAAGGCAGTGGACGAAAATGAAAAAGAAAAGATCAAAATTCGTGAAATAGGCGGCGGCGAATCAAGTAACATTAATTCGCCTGATGTTCAAAATGCTATAGAACAGGCCAAATCGCTTGTTATGATGGAACCCAAAAATGAATGGGCGCATTATAATCTTGGATCGGTTCTTGCCCAGGCCGGAATATTCAAAGACGCTTCGGATGAATTTAAGATAGCTTCAGAGCTCAATCCCAATAATGCTATTGCCTGGTACGCACTTGGATTGTGTTTTGTCCGTATGAACATGCTGGATGAATCTATTCAGGCCCTTCAGCAGGCGATCATTTCAGTTCCTGACGCAAAACTTACCAGTTTATATGACGAATGGAACTATAAGGACTCACTGGCTTATTTTGGTCTTGGCGATGTTTACATCAGAAAAGGTATGTTTGATGAAGCAATAAAAATATTCCAGAAAGGTCTTTCGATCGATGCAACATCAGCACTGGCTCACTTTCAGCTTGGAACCTGTTTTGAAGTGAAAGAACAATATGACCTTGCGATTGAATCACTTGTAAACTGTTTGTCATTAAATCCGAATTTTTCTCATGCCTATTCGAAACTTGGAATAGTGTATTTTAAAAACGGAATGTATACCGAATCACAGATGATGCTTTTAAAAGCCGTTGGTTATGAAAATCCTGACGGTGAAAGCTATTATTATCTTGGCGAGGTATATATGAAAATGGACAAGATAGAGGATGCAAAATATTGTTATAATACCGTTCTTCAGATATCCGCCAAAGATGATGTTTTCTATGAAAAAGCTTTCAAAGCCCTTTCAGATATGGATACAGAAAAATAACGCGCAATTTTTATAAGAGGTGAACGTTTTTGATAAAATTTAATAATAATGGTTTAAAATTTCTATTTCTATTGATAGTTTCACTGGTTTTCATTCAAGCTGGCTGTACCTGCTCATCTGACAGTGGCGGTCAGAATCAGGGTAAAACGTTAAAATCATTGAATCTTGCTATTCCCTCTGATATAACGACTATTGATCCTGCTTTGTCAACTGATGTTAATTCCGGTCAGATACTTTCAAAAATCTATGAAAAACTTTTGAATTTTGATGACAATTTAAATCTTATTCCTGATCTTGCTGAAACTTTTGAAGTGAGTGCCGATTGCACCGAATTTAAATTTATTCTAAAAAAGAATGTTAAATTTTCAGATGGAGAAACGGTTCTGACTTCTAAGACAGTTAAAGAATCATTTGAAAGAGTAATTAATCCCAAAACTACTAGTCCTAAAGCTAATATATTTGATAAACTTGTCGGGTACGAAGAATTTATGACAGGAAAAGCTGATAATGTCACTGGTATTTCCATTTCAGGCGAATACGAGGTTAAGCTCAAGATAAAACAACCATTTGCTCCATTTTTATTCAACCTTACGATGGTGGCGGCTTCGATTGTTTCAGTTCATGGCACCGATATTCTTGGCACAGGGCCATTTTTAATATCTCAGAAAAGCAATGGAGCAAAGATGGTTCTTAAGAAAAATGCTAATTATTATCAGGCTGACAAAGTTTTCATCGATGAGATCATATATAAAATAATTCATGATGAAAAAACCCAAATATCAGAATTTCAGATTGGTAATCTTGATATTTTAAATCTTAGTACCGTTAATGTAAAAAACTTTTTAAGTGCTAACTCCTCAAAATTTAACATTCACAAACAACCTAAATTGAATGTCTATTATATAGCATTTAATGCGGGGAAAAGCATCTTTTCTGAAAAAGTTCGAAAAGCCATGAATTATGCTATTAACAAAGAAGAAATCATAAAAGCTCTTATGGATAACACTATGATAACATCAAAAGGACCTTTTCCGCCAGCGTTAAATACTTTTGATAGTGCTGCTACCGGATATCCTTATGATCCTGAAAAAGCGAAACAACTATTAAAAGAAGACAATGCCCAAAATTTGAAATTTGATCTTTATTTTAAATCAAGTCAAGAAATTGAAGATATTATGATATTGATTAAAGAAGACCTCAAAAAAGTTGGTATCGATGTTACATTGAAGAAGATGGAGTGGGCGGCTTTGAAATCTGAAATTGTTAAAGGAAACCTGGCAATGTACTATTTGAACTGGTCAGCTGATTATCCTGATGCGCATAATTTTCTTGTCCCTTTATTTCATTCTAAAAACAAAGGAGCCGGTGGCAATAGAGCTTTTTTCGATGATAAAGCAATGGATGCTGATATGGATAAACTTGAGATGACTTCATCCGATGCGGAATATAAAAACCTTGCCAAGTCAATACAGAAAAATATAATTGAAAAGGCGCCATGGATATTTTTATGGCATGAGATCGAATATGCGGCATCTCAAAAAAATGTTGAAAATTATAATGTGCCCAAAATTTATTCCATGGAGAAATTCGTAGGATTGAAATTGAATAATTAATTTTATACAAACCAAGAGCATTTCAATCCCCTAAAAATTCCGATAATTAATGTTATGTAAACCGATATTCTGCGATGTATTAAAATAACTATGTAAAGGGCTGTCACTATGCTGAACTATTTTATTTAACGGTTAACTTTCAGTGTAATTACATTACTTGGAATAACGCTTATTACTTCTATGCTTATTTTTCTT
Organism: uncultured bacterium; assembly: GCA_964545075.1. GTDB lineage: Bacteria > Muiribacteriota > UBA9980 > UBA9980 > UBA9980 > DAOPXV01. Next base: position 146 of record CAZJFS010000014.1, on the reverse strand, counting down.
ATTCCAGGCGATCCGGTTTTATCGATAGTAGGAGAAAATGCATCACCTGAAGTTATCAAGAATATCAGAGAAAGGCTGCTGCTTGATAAGTCATTTATTGTTCAATATTTTGCTTATTTAAAGCGGCTGTTGTGTTTTGACCTGGG
>CAZJFS010000013.1:0-48204 GCA_964545075.1 uncultured bacterium | reverse complement strand
TGATTTCGGCGATATCTTCGGCGACATCTTCGAAAATTTCTTCGGCGGCGGAGGCGGCAGATCCAGACGCCCTTCACGCGGACGCGATATAAGCGTAAAAGTCGAACTGACTCTCGAGGAAGCGTTCAACGGCGTGACTCGTGAACTTTCGATCCCGAAAATGGAAAAGTGCGCTAAATGTAGTGGAACAGGCGCGACGGAACGCACAAAGCGTCAAAATTGCCCCACATGCCAGGGACGCGGAAAGGTCCAATTCTCACAGGGATTTTTCACGATATCCAAAACCTGTCACAAATGTCACGGCGAAGGTTTTTTCGTTGAGCACCCTTGCGAAGCTTGCAACGGCAGCGGAACCGAATCAAAAAACAAGCACATCAAAATAACCATACCCAAAGGCGTCGACGACGATTCTAAATTAAGACTCGAGGCCGAGGGCGATTCAGCTCCGCAGGGCGGCTATCCCGGCGATCTTTACGTGATAATTTCCGTAAAGAAACACCCAATATTCGAACGCGACGGCGACGATCTTATTTATGAACTTCCTATATCATTTCCGCAGGCGTCGCTCGGATGCGAAATAGAAATACCAATCATAGACGGAAGGACCACGCTTAAGATTGAAAAAGGAACGCAATCAAATTCAGTTCTACGCGTCAAGGGCAAGGGCATGTCAAGCCTTCGCCATCGCGGCAGAGGCGATCTTTTGGTAAAGGTCTTCGTTGAAGTTCCGACCAATCTCAATTCCAAACAGGAAGAGCTGATGCGCGAATTCGCCAAAATTTCGGGCGACAACGTACAACCGATGAAATCGAGCTTTTTCAAGAAAATTTCAGACTTTTTCTCTTCGAAATAACAATCGTAAAAAAATCTTTATTGAGGGGCCGCGGTCGCAAATTCATCCTCGAATTTGCGCCGCTTATCTCTCGGCGGCTCTCGGCTCCTGCCTTCGCCGCTTCCGAGATGCCCCTCAAAAAGTTTTTTTTACTCATTGTGCCAAAACGCTTTTTATTAAATATTAACTTAATTTCCATTTTCCATACGCTTACATTAATATGCTTTAAACATCTTGATTTTAAATCAAAATTCTGATAATATAGCGCCATACAACTAAATATTTTTCTTCGACCCCGAAGTTTCTAAAGCCTTATTTTACGGCCATGAACGAGGGGCGGCTCTGAAGGATGGTTCCTTTGGGCGAGGGTAAGGTTGGAAACGACATTGCCTCCCGTGTTCGGAAAGGAGAAATGGCGAAAAAACAGCCTGTCCGTTTTCTCCGGATAGGTTTTTTTGTTGATTGACAAGCATAAGCTTTCAAAAGCTTTGCCTGTCTTCCTTTTGTTCACGGGTATGGGCAGGTTAAAAATTTAAAGGAAGGCAGGTAGTAAAAATGTTCGGATTATTTGAAATTCAAAAACCAGTGAATGAACCCATTTTCGACTATTCAAAAGGAACGGCGGCGGCGGCGGAACTTAAGAACAAGATCGAGGAACTTAAATCGATGGAGGTAGAAATACCTCTTTTGATAGGCGGAAAAGAAATATTCACCGGAAACACTGGTTATTGCGTGTCGCCTCACAACCACGGGAAAAAGCTGGCGAAATATCACAAGGCCGGAGAAAAAGAAGTCAAAATGGCCATAGACGCGGCTATGAAGGCGAAAAAAATCTGGGACGGCTTCACATACAGCGAACGCGCCAGCATATTCATGCGCGCCGCCGAAATACTTTCAACCTCATGGCGTTCGACGGTAAACGCGGCCACGATGCTCGGACAGAGCAAGAACGTTTTTCAGGCCGAGATCGACTCGGTATGCGAATCGGTGGATTTCTTCAATTTCAACGCCTATAACATGACTTCGATCTATAAAAATCAGCTTTCGTCGGACAAGGGCGTGTGGAACTATACCGAATACAGGCCCCTTGACGGTTTCGTCTTCGCGGTCACTCCGTTTAACTTCACGGCCATAGCGTCTAACCTTATATCGGCGCCCGCCGTAATGGGAAACACGATAGTCTGGAAACCGGCCATGACGGCTCTTTATTCGTCATATTTCATAATGAAGCTTTTGCAAAAAGCCGGCCTTCCCGACGGCGTTCTCAATATGATACCGGGCCCCGGATCAATAGTCGGACCGATGGTTTATAAAGACCCGAATCTGGCGGGAATTCATTTTACCGGCAGCACGGAAGTTTTCGAGAACATGTGGAAGACGGTCGGCGAAAACATATCGAGCTACCGCTGCTATCCGAGACTCGTCGGAGAGACCGGCGGAAAAGACTTCATATTCGCCCACCCGAGCGCCGAAATAAGATCTTTAGGCACGGCATTGATCCGCGGGGCGTTCGAATACCAGGGCCAGAAATGTTCGGCCTGCTCTCGCGCTTATATCCCGAAATCGATCTGGAAAGATCTCGAGGGAATGCTGGTCTCGGAAATAAAACAGATAAAAATGGGCGACGTTGAAGATTTTTCAGTTTTCATGGGAGCGGTTATCGATAAGAGCTCCTTCGATAACATCAAATCCTACATCGACTACGCGAAAAATTCGAAGGACGCAAAGATCATAGCCGGCGGCGGATGCGATTCAAGCGTGGGTTATTTCGTAGAGCCTACGGTCATTTTAACGACCGATCCGAAATTCAAGAGCATAAGGGAAGAGATATTCGGGCCGGTGCTCACGATCTACGTTTACGAAGACGCCGATTTCGAAAAAACGCTCGAGATCTGCGATCAGACGTCACCTTACGCATTGACCGGATCAATATTCGCCGAAGACAGGCTCGCGGTCAAAAAAGCCTTCGACGTCTTAAGATACAGCGCCGGCAATTTTTACATAAACGACAAATGCACCGGCGCGGTCGTCGGTCAGCAGCCTTTCGGAGGCGCGAGAAAATCGGGCACCAACGATAAGGCCGGATCATATCTAAATCTCGTAAGATGGACATCGGCGCGGACCGTTAAGGAAACGTTCTGTCCCGCGACCGATTTCAGATACGGTTATATGAATACCTGGAGGTAATAATTTATGAAGAGGAATTTCCGACCCGCGGCCGCCATTATAGCGGCGGTTTTATCGGTTCTTTTATACGGATCTTTCGGTTACTGTCAGGACACGGCCGAAATTTCAATAAAGATAAAAGGCTCCGTCAAAAAAGAGATCGCATTGAGTGAAACCGATATAACTAAGCTTGCCATGACCGAAAAACGGGTCAAGGTCATCGGAAAAACGGGAGAATATCTCGGAAGCTACGTTATGAAAAGCGTTAACCTCGCCGACCTTTTAGACATGGCTGGCGTTTCTAAAAAATCGGATGACGGATTCGACAGGGAACTGGATATGTATATCGTCGTTCGCGGCAAAGACGGCCGCTCCGCCTTGTTTTCATACGGCGAAATATTCCTCGACCGCGAAAAGGGTAACGTTGTAATTACAGCGAGCGCGAGGCAGATGTTCCCTCATAAACATTCAGATCTTGCACCGATGGGTTTTGACATGCAAAAATTTATAATCGCGAAAGATTCGGCGAAGATCGATTTTAAATCCTGCGTCGCATGCCATAACGGAAAAGAGCAGAGCGCCGTCTATTTTCCCTCAGGCTTCTGCCTTTTTTCGTCAATGGACGCAACCGGCGGCCGTTTTATAGAAGACGTAACCGCGATAGAAGTATGCCAGGTCTCCAGAAATATCGAAAAAGAAAAGCTCTCTAAAAATAAAGATGAAATGTGGATTGAAAAACCTATATTGAATTTATTCGATAAAAGCACGTCGGAGATCCTTTCGGATAATTTTAAAAATTTCGCGGGCGTATCCTGCTTTTCTAACACAGTCGGCCTTGGAAAAGGATTCCACGGAAATCACAACTACGAAGGTAAAAATTTCGCCGAAATTTTAAAACCGTCATGCGAAGGCAAAATCGATATTTCAAAAATGTATGTCCTCATAACGGCGGCCGACGGCTACAGATGCCTTTTTTCGGGCGGAGAGATATTCGATTCCATAAGGGGCGCGAATCTCTTGCTCGTCGAAACCGAAGACGGAAGCCCTATGAAAAAAGGCGAAGGCAAATATAAAGCCGTCATAAAAGAAGACTTCTTCGTGGACCGCGCCATCCGCTCCGTCAGTGAAATCTATTGTGGAACAGTTCAATAACGCATTTAATTTTATGGGATATAATAGGAGGAAGTTTTCAATGAAAAATCTATTAAAGTTATTCCTGGCATTATTTATCCTGGTATCTATTTCGTATAACGTCAGTCTCTGCCTCGCCGCCGATTCGACGGGCGAAACGATGATCCTCGCCACCACTTACAGCGTTTCCGATACAGGCCTCCTGGACGGCCTTTTAAAGGATTTTAAAGCGAAGACCGGTATAACCGTCAAACCGATAGTCGTGGGTTCCGGCGAATCCCTCATGCTGGGAGAACGCGGCGAATGCGACGTCATAATAGCCCATTCAAAAGATCTCGAGGAAAAATTCATGGAGAACCAGTTTGGAAAAGACAGAAGGCCGCTCGCTAAAAACGAATTTTACATCATCGGGCCGGACGCCGATCCCGCTAAAATAAAAGAAGCGAAAGATGTTTTCGAAGCTTACGCGAAACTCGACGGCAACGGCGTATTCATTTCACGCGGCGACAAGTCGGGCACGCACAACCGCGAGATGTCGATATGGAAAAAAGCCGGCATAGAGAAAAAACCGGGGGAAAAATATGTCGTCAGCGGACAGGGCATGGCCGAAACGATAAAGATAGCCGATGAAAAAAACGCCTACACAATGTGCGACTCGGCCACTTTCACCGTCATGCAGGAAAAGATAAAAAGCAAAAAACTCTTCGCCGATCCGGCCAACCTGACCAATGTTTACAGCGTCATCACGGTCAACCCTGAAAAGGTGAAAAATGCGAAATACGAATGCGCTAAAAAATTCTACGATTATATGTTCTCGAAGGAAACGGTTGAAATGGTTTCAAAATACGGCGTAGATAAATATAAATCACCGCTTTTCATCATCCTCGACGAAGCAAAAACCGGCAAGTAATATTTGAGCACGCGATAAAAATCAAAGAAATAAATATAACCGTATAATACTTACTAAAGAACCTCTCCGGTTGGTATCGGGGAGGTTTTTTTATAACGATTTTTGCAAATTTTCGCCATTTCCTTGACAAAAGTTTTCCGGGCGAGTATAATTTTATTGATAGTGATTTTGATCGATCACTGTCGAAAATACAATTGAATATAAATTTGTTCCTGTCCCGATGTTTGCGGGGAGGAGCGGGTTTTGAAGCTGATTTCTTATCGAGCTACGGCGTCCTATATCTTTTTAGGGTCCGCAGTAACACAAAATCCCTGATCCATCTCAACAACTTAATATTTATTTCCTATGGCCGTGTTTTATTATGTTTATTTGGTTTTAGCCAATATAAATATCATCCGAATAACGGTATATTTTCAGGGAGGGATTTCCGATGAGTAGAGTAAAGTCAGCTTTGTTTCTGATCCTTTTGATATTGTTTCAAATCTCCGGCAGCGCGTCATTTGCCGCTTCCGCCGGTACGCCGGCGCCCGCTAAATGGTGCGTGATGGTTTTCATGAACGCCGACAACGATCTCGACCGTCAGGGAATTAAAGATATGTGCGAGATGGAAGCGGCCGGTGTTTCCGACGACGTGAACATACTCGTCCAGATCGACCGGGCGCGTGAAAAAACGGCCCGGAGATACATGGTCAGCAGGAGGGCCGCCGGAGCTCCCAAAGACGACTGGGGGCTTGTTTCGGCCAAGGTCGAAGAACTCGGCGAAGTCGACATGGGCGACTACAGGCAGATCATAAATTTTTCAAAATGGTGCGCCGATAATTATCCGGCGGAAAAATACGCATTGGTCATATGGAACCATGGCGCTGGCTGGAGAATGGCAAATAGTAAACGGAAGGGAATTTCTTACGACGAACAATCCGGAAAAATAATCACGGCGGCCGAGCTCGGCATGGCGCTCGAAGCCGTCCATGGGATCATCGGAAAACCCATTGATCTTTTCGGGATGGACGCATGCCTCATGCAGATGATCGAAGTGGCTTACGAATTGAGAGAGAACGCGTCATACGTTGTCGCATCCGAAGAAACGGAACCGGGCGACGGCTGGCCCTATGATCACATATATGCGGCCCTTTTTAAAAGCCCTGAAACCGCTCCGCTGGATCTTTCAAAATTGATAGTCAACGCTTATTCGCAAAGTTATTTGTCAAATAAAAAGGGGGTCACGATGTCGGTGATCGACACTTCTTATTTACCGGCTCTTGCGACTGAAATCGACAATTTTTCAAAAATTCTGATTTCGGCTTTAACGAGCGATGAGCGGATAAAGACGGTAAAAATTTGCGTTGCGCAAGCTCAAAAATTTGAAATTTCGGCATATATAGACATCGGCGACTTTATAAAACTCGTCATTGGCAGCATGGACGCCGCGGAAGTGAAAAAAGCGGGAGAGACGGTTTTGATGGCGCTTTCTAAAGCGATAGTCGTAAATAGCGTAACTGGCGGCACCGCAAAGAACGCCACGGGACTCGCAATTTATTTTCCGCGCTCGACGTTCAACCAGAAATATTCGACATTGAAGTTCGCTTCTTATGCGTGGGATGAAATGGTGAACGCGGTTATCGGTCCGAAAGTTTCTGCCAGATAGCCTATACCCACATAAAGTTAATGATAATAAGACATTTAACTTTAACCCGGTGCGTCTTTCTGAATTTATATTGACAAAAGCTTGAAATAAATGTAGAATTTTAAATAATACCGCGCAGTATTCGGTTTGTATAAAAGCAGGAATGGTGAGTATGAAGAAGCTCTTTTTTATAATCGTTTTGTCTCTTTTTATCGTTAATACGGCTTACGGCCAGACCGTTAAAAATAACGGCCCTGAAGAAATCAATGGCGCGCTTATGACGGAAGCTATGAAAGCCGCGTATCATGGCGATTCGGTTCGTTTAACGTCTTTTCTTGAAAAAGGCGAAAACGTGAATACCGAAGGCCCGGGCGGAACCACTCTTCTGATGCTCGCCGCCATGGGACCCTCGGACAACGACGAAACGATCCGCTTATTATTAAAACGCGGCGCAAGATACGACAAAACCGACGCGAACGGAATAAGCGCTCTGGAAATCGCGAAGAACCGCGGCAACGCTGAAAGCGCGGCGGTCCTTGAATCATTTTATACGTTTGACTTTTTAAAAAAGATGTTTCTGGCCGGTTCTCTTCTTTTTCTGCTTATATATATAAGGCTTGGGAAAAATTTAGAAAACTGCAAAACGATCATAGAAAACTGTAAAACGGCCGCTTCAAAATTAAAAAAGTCCATATCAACGCAATTAAAAAAATACGTACCCGGAACAAAATCACCGGCTCGTAATACGGCCGATAAAATAGTTTTCGACTACACGCCGCAGATAATTTCAAATAACGGCGCCCGCACTTTATTCGTTCAAAAATATGAAGACGGCGAGAATTACATAAAAGACGCGGCAAAAGCAAAAAAAACGGCAGCATACTTCAATCTGCTTCACCTGAGCGAGAGTTTTCTGAAAAAATACCCCGAAAACGTATCGGCCAACTTCGACCTTGCGGACATATATCTGAGAACGGACAGGATCGATAAAGCCTTCGAAGTGTACGACACGCTCGGCGATTACTATCCGCACGAAAAGGATTTTTTGAACGCTTATAAACAATTACTCGCCGCGGAAGCAAAACAGGCGGTTTCCATAAGATCTTAATAATAAATCAACAAAATATTAAAAGCCTTCAAAATAAAATAGAAGGCTTTTTTCATGCCGGCCGAACTATTCGTATTTTATAGCTTCCACGGGGCAACCCATCGCGGACTGCTTTATACACGATTCGCTTTTCACGAAATCAGCGGTCTGAAGAATCGACGATTTCGATCCGACGACCTTGAAAACGTCGGGGCATGTCTGTTCGCAAGCCATACAGGCGATACAATCATCGGTTATATAAACTCTTTTTACCATATTATTTCCTCCGCTTAGAATTTTTTTTCAGAGAACTATTATAAAACTATTCCGGCCGCTCTCAAAGATTCGATACCGGCCAGAATTTCAGCCGTCGTTTCCTTTAAAACGCCTTCCAGCCCGGCATTAAAAAGCGTTTCAGAATTTTCAGATCTCGCGTATCTGTTCTTATCCGCGAACGATAGAAAGTCGAGAGCTTTAATCATGTCTTTTTCGAATAAAAATTGTTTTTCGGCCCCGAAAGATCCGTCGGGATTAACTAAATGTTTCAAAACAAGCGCGCATTCTTTTTTTTCAGGCGTCCGCCCGTTTCCGGAAATATCATATGAGAACTTATGGAATGAATACGTTTTTGAAATTTTTATTCTTCTTTTTTCCGCGTCGAAGGATTCTAAAATTTTAGAAAAAAGTCCGGCGTTGATATTCTGATACGGTTTTTCAAGAAATTCCGGCATCGAAAAACGCTTTTTCTCGCCCTCTATAAAATCCAGCCTCAAATAGTCCAGCAAAATATCATAATGCCGCTCATTTTTGATCTTAACGGTTCTTTCCGCGAACTCCTTTATATATTGAAAAAGATTTGAGCGCGATACGGCCGTCTCGGCGATGTTATTTTTTTCGAAATGTTCTATTATTGAAAAGAAAAGCCATGACGGACTTTTAGTTATTCCGAACAAAAATCCGACGCTGTTTTTAATATGGCCGTGATTATATAAAAGGTCGAGATAACGGCCAAGTTTTTGAAGCCTGAATATATCCGCGACGCTCATTTTCGGAGTCCTTATAACGGCGTATGGCGGATAACTTTCATAAGCCATTCGAAGCTTTTCCGCTTCATTTCTAAGGCGCGTGCCGCGAAGCATTTTAAGCTGCCAGAACTGAACGCTGTCAGGCATTTTCATTAAAAGCGCGTCGAATGAGCCGATGCAGGAATCAACCGTATCAGCCGGAAGGCCGAACATAAGGTCGGCATGGATTTCGACCCGCGTCTCATTTATGAGAATGTCGAGAATTTCGGACGGCGTATGTTTTTTCTCACGTTCAATATTTTTAACGTCAGCCGCCATATCACCGCGGCCTACCGAATCGAGAGAGCCTGAATCGAAGGACTGAATTCCTATCTCGAACTGAAAGCATTTTTTCTTAAGCGTTCTCAAAAAATCCAGCAGTTCGGGCGTGAATTTATAAGGGCTCATTTCAAACTGAAACATCATGTTTTCAATATTTTTAGCCGCGATATGTTTAAATATCTTCAGAGCCCTTTCGGGGTCCTCGTTAAAGGTCCTGTCTATTACGCGCACTTTTTCAATTTTAAGCGTATCGGTTATCTTATCGATATCCGAAAAAACGCGTTCCATCGAAAATCGCCTGACAGCTGGCTTGCCCGAAGGTTTCAGCGAACTCAGGCAATAATAGCAATGATTCGGGCAGCCCCTGGAAGTTTCAAGATAAACATATGATCTGGGCGTTCGAAGTTTCATATACGCGTCATAGATAGACGGCAGCTCATCCGGATCGTCAAAAACAGCCGGTTCGGATGAATAAAAAAAGGCTTCCGGACCGTTCAGCCCGGATATGGCGATACCCGGAATCGCGCAAAATTCGTCTTTATTTATAAAGTTATGCGCCATACCATTTTTAAAATAATTTATCTTCAGTTCAACGAACCGCGCGAAGGACCATTCGCCTTCTCCGCAGAGGGCTACATCGGCGCCTATCATCGCCTCTGATTCGCCGGCGCACGCCGAAACAACCTCCGGTCCTCCTACTAAAACGAAGGCTTCCGGAAACGCTTTTTTTATGAATGATATCAGCCGAGCCGTTATCTCGCGGTTCCAGATATATACCGAAAAGCAATAAAGATGAATATCTTCGCGGCAGAGGGCTCTCGCCATAAATTCAAAACTGTCCGTAAGATTGAATTCGAAAATTTTAAGGTCGTAGCTTTCTTTGATATCCGGCTTTCCCGACATATATTTTTCAAGATAAGCCGAAAGGTAATCGATGGCTATTGAACTCTGGCTGTATCTGGTATTTATGGCGCAAAGCGCTATATTATATTTAGTTTCAGCGTTTTTCATGAGATATTAATAATACCTTTTAAATCGATGAAAGTCAACCCGGTTTTATCCGCTGGAAATTCCGCCAGGCTAAAAATGCCCCGATCAAAAATAAAAAGAGGTTTTTTTTGACAATATCGCTATTTTTTTATATAATTAAGGCGCATACTAAAATATTGACATGAATTATTAATATTGATTATAAATTAAGGAGCAAAATATGCGTCGTTTATCTTTTATTCTTGCGATCTTAATCCTGACATTAAATTTCGGGCAGCTCGGCGCCGCCGAAATAGGAAACTCCGACAATAGAGTAGCCCTTAAACACATGCTCGTCGATATAACAAGGATCGACACGCCGGAACTTTCAAAGTTTAAAAGCGACGAAAATATGACATACTGGTGCGAACTGGATAACGATTTCTTTATATCGTATAAAAGCGGTAAGCAACCGCGCATTCCAGACCAGGCCGTTGTAAAAACCGGTATTTTTACTCAAAGTGACATGAGCGAACCGATGCTCTCGATCAAACGCGGCATAAATTCACCGATAGACCAGTACAGAGAAGAGCTCAACATAATATACGAAAACGGACCTTACACTATATTTCAGGCGCCGCCAAATGTTTTCAACGAGATCGCGAAACTTGAAAGCAATCACTTTAAGCTTGAAACGCTCAAACAGAATATCCGCGTAGCCGTAAACATCAAACATATCAATATACCCGAAATCAAAATGGGCGAAATCATAAACGTTAACACTGAAAGGCTCATTGCCCGCATCAAAACATTAGAAAATTTCAAAACCAGATACTCATATTCAGAAGGCTACCTCAAAGCCGCTAATTTCGCTATCGAAGAATTCAAAAAACTCGGATTCGAAGCCAAGCTCGTTGAATATAGCGACAACGGCCAAACTCAATACAACGTAGTGGCGCAGAAAAAACCAGATAATAAAACAAGCGATTTTTACGTCGTAGGCGGCCATCTCGATTCGATGTCCCCGAATCCTTCGATCGAAGCGCCAGGCGCGGACGATAACGCAAGCGGCTCCGCCGGCGTTATCGAAGTGGCTACCATCATTTCAAAATTCCCGTTCGCCGATAAGGTCAGATTCGTTCTCTTCGCGGGCGAGGAACTCGGGCTTCACGGAAGCAAAGCTTACGCGAGCCAGCTCAAGGCCAGCGGCGAAATAAAGAACGTTCTCGGAATGGTAAATCTGGACATGATCGGATTCGATAAAAAACCTCCGATCTCATCACTCTGGCAGACAAAACAGGCATACGACGGATTCGTTGGAAACTTTCTCGCGGTAGCTAAACAGGGCGGCAAACTGAAAGTCACCATGTCGTATAACGTATGGGGAAGCGACCACGTATCATTTATTAACGCAGGAGCGCCATCATTTCTTTTCATAGAAGACGAATACGGCTCGAACCCTAACTACCATCAGGTAACCGACCATGTCGAAAACCTCAATCCTGAAATGCCTACGGAATTCGTAAGGGTTGTCGCGCAGGGCCTCGTAAATATTCTCTCGGCCCCGGCGGCGCAGGCGAAAAAATAAACCTCTATGATACATTACAAAAAAGATCGAGGTTAAACGCTTGAAAATATTCGTGCCGGCAAACCTTGACGCCAATTATTCAGATCATTTTTCCACCGCTAAAAATGACGAAATAATTTTTTTCGGCCGTATGCCTAAAGACAACGTAGGCAGCGTTTTCGATCTGTTTTTAAAAAACCGGGCGCCCGCCGGATTCAAGGAAGTCAAAAATTTCTCCGACCACGTCAGGTCCAGAGGCAAGAGCTTTTATTATTTAATGGATGCGGTCTGTTTGAATAATATCGAATTTCTGCGCGGACCGCATTTTAAATTGATCGAGTTTTTAAAGAAAGTGCACGACTGCGGATGCGACGGCGTTATCGTTTCATCGCTGATGCTGATGCAGATCATTCAGAAGCAGTTTCCGAAACTGAAGGTCATAATATCTCCGGCGGCCCGCATCGACAGCCGTCAGAGCGCTGAAACCACGTTTTCGCAGGGCGCCGACGGCATAATATATTCCTTCTTTCTCGCGCGCGATAAAAATTTTCTGGACATGATCCACCGCGAATTCAGCGAAAAATTAAATATTATCTATTTGAATTCGGGTTGCTACCTTCATTCTATCTTCTGCGTAAGACACCTCGCCGAAATGTCTCACTTTTCACAAAATTTCATTTCTCATAAAATGCAGTCCACGGATATCGCCGGTCTTACGTGCGTCGCCGAAAAAATTAAAAAACCTGAAAAACACCTATCGGCAGGATTTTTACCGCCACAGCTTTTCGACGGGTTCAAAAACGAATATCCCGAACTTGACTATTTCATCTCGGATTCAAACGCCACTTTTGATTCGGTCAAATTGGTTTTCGACGCATATTTCAGAGCGGCGCCGGTCCAAAACGTTTTTTCGATCGTTAAAAATTATTTTTGCCTGTCTAATTTAAGATTTAATTCGATCAAACTCGGTCCGGAAGCGGCGGCGAAAATAGTCGATGAATCGATAGGCTTAAGGAGCCTCTGCGCGTATCTTGACTGCGACAAATGCCTTAAATGCCTTGATTTTTTCAAAAAACACGGTTCTTATGACGAGAGCGAACGCGAAAAAATTCTAAAGGAGATCAAAGAGCTTGAGATTAATTGTGCCTACCAACTGGGATGATAAGCTTATCGACAAATTGCCCGCCGAATCGATCGACGCGGTATACGGCCAGGCGCAAATTGACAAATACGGCGGCGGCAGGCCGAGCCTGATATTGCCTCCGACAAGCGAAAAAATGATAGCCGCGCATATAAAAAAAGTCAGGAATGCCGGCATGGGTTTCAATTATCTTCTGAATTTTTCGTGTTATGAAAACAGGCCCTTTGACGCCGAATTCGTTCATGACTTGAGAATTTTTATGGACCGGCTGTGCTCTTACGGTATCACGGCTGTCACGGCGACGGATTACTTTTTAATAAAACTAATTAAAAAATATTATCCCGAACTTAAAATTACGGCATCGATCTTTACAATGATAACGACCGTTACCAGCGCAAAACAATATGAAGACATCGGGTGTTCAAAAATAATCATCGGAAGTCCGAACGATTTTGAATTTATAAAAAATGTCAGGGAAGCCGTTTCATGCGATCTGGTGTTATTCGCGAATTTAGGCTGCTACATTTTTTGCAATGAATGTCTCACTCATTCCTACGCGGTTTCACACTCATCACAGGCGCATCATCAATCGAAAGGCTTTTATCTGGGACACCACATAACAAGATGCCTCATTCCAAAAGTGGCGAACCCCGAATCGATACTGAAAATGATGTACGTGCGGCCCGAAGACTCCGACCTTTACGAATCGCTCGGCGTGGACAATCTTAAAATAGCCGACCGCACTTTTCCGACCGAAGTTATAGTCGAACTCGCCAACAGCTACGCGAAAAGATCGTATAACGGAAATTTCGCCAAACTCATAACCGCGTTCTCATTGGTTAACAGCCGCTCTTCAAAACAGTTTTCAAATATTGCGCATCTTGTTTTAGGTTTTCTGTCGAGGGTCAACCTCTTTAAGCTTGTAAAGCGCCAGGCCGCTTTGAAACCATTTCAGATTCACATAGATAACGCGGAACTCGACGGAATGAAGCGTGAAATTATGCATAAAAACATAAAATGCCAGATACAAAACTGTAAAAAATGCGGCATTTGCTCCAGGTATTTCGAAAAAGCCGGACGTTATTTCGAAAGATCGCAAAGAGAACTGCTCGAGTCCTTAAACGCCCTGCTTGACAGCATATCCTCTTCGGATATTTTCAAGTTTTAAACCAGGCCTAATCTCTGAATTGAATGAACCCCTCGACCATAAGTTTTTTAAGAAGCGTTTCGATCTTATTGAATCTGAAAGCGTTCGTGGTTTCCTTATAGCCAAGCTCGAAGAAGCGGTTTTCCTCAATAAAGAAGAAATATTGAATGCACGGAGACTTGCCTTCCGGCGCGTCGCGATTCTTATCGAGATGAAGGTTGACTATGTCGATCTTTGGAAGGTGTATGAAGTCTTTTCCCATGGACTCGGCTATGTGCGCCATCTGCGTCTGAAGCTCCTTTGAATCGCCCCAATCCTTGGTCAATATCATAGCGCAGTCCAGATCGTATTCTATATCGCCCGAACCCTTGCAGTGGTAAAGTTCGGGACGCGCATCGTCCCTCTGTTCGAGCTCTATCATGCAGCCTTCCTTGTTAAGCGATGAAATGACTATTATCGGACAGTTAAGTTCTATCGAGAGGCGTTTAAGCTCCGTGGATATTTCTTCCACCCTGAATTTTTCAGAGTTATAAACCTTTCCGAGCGGCATTTTCTGAATATAGTCGCACACTATTATTACCTCGTCGGTTTTGTGGTCCTGCATAGCGTTATACGCAAGGGCCTTGACGCGGTCGACCGTGTCGTCTTTACTGCCCTCTATTATATAAAGGTTATTCATGTACTGTTCCATTTTTACCCAGCCGCGCGCGAATTTAGCGTCGTTGTCCTGAACGCTCTTGATCCGCTTTCTCTGAAGCGTATCCGGGTTTATGCGACTTTCTTTGGCCAGAAGCCTGTAAGTGAGGTTTATAGAGGTTTGTTCCCACGTAAAAAACAGCACCGGGATCTTGCTGTTTGCCGCGACGAGCGTCGCGAGTTCAAGCGTGAAATTGGTCTTGCCGCGCCTTGGCGCGCCGGCTATGCCGTATAAAAAACCGCGCCTTAATCCCGATATGGCCTCGTTAAGGCAGATAAAAGGCTTTATCGAATAGCCCAGACAATCGCGGTCGCCCGATACTTCACGCGCGCTTACGTCCTGCGCTATTTTTATCATCTGCTCCTTTATGAGCTGGATGTCCTTCGTCGCCTGTTTACGCTGGATGTCGCGCGCCTTTTTCGAAAGCTCGCTCAAAAAATCAAAGTAAGCCGGTTCATCGTATTTATAACAATTTTCAACGAAATTATCTATTTCTTCGGAGAGATCCTGCATATAATTTTTAATGCTCAATTTTCTCAATATTTTCATATAGGCCATGATATGGCCAAGCTGAGGAGTTTTAGCGAGCTGAACCTTGCCGAAAAACTCCTTGACGGATTTATCGAACAGATTCATTTCTTCGAGTTTATTCTGGACGAGAATAAAATCTATGGCTTTATCCTTGCCTTCGCTGGTCAAAGCGTGAATGGCCTGATAAATCCTTTTAGCCTGGAGGTTTTTGAGCATTTTTTCATTAAAACCTTCAGTTGCCGCTTTTTTTAAAAGATATGGATCGCTTATAAATCCGTTCAGCATGGAGTATTCCATGTGGGATTCGGATTTAGAAGCAGGCTCCGGAGCGGGTGTCTGCGTTACGGCGTGTAAACTATTATTCATATTTGAAGATTTTTCCGGCGGCGCCGGAGTGTGGAACGGATCGTTTTTTATAATGCCCATTATTATAGCTCCTGCCTTTATTATATTAGTAAAATTTTAACAGAACGCCTGATTTTAGTCAATAAATTATTTGAGAAAGCTTATAAATTATGATATAATTAATTCATAAATTTTAATCATGATCACGCGGAGGCTATTTCATGAAAATAAGCAGAAGAGATTTTATAAAAATGGGAATCGGCGCCGGGATCGCCCTTACATGCGGAAATTTCGCAGACGCACTTTTCGCTGAAGAAAAAAAATCCGCGACGGCCGATATGGTCGCCATCAGAAACGGCAACGCGGCTCAGATGTTCGAAGCCGGAATAAAAGAACTCGGCGGAATGTCAAGATTCGTCAAATCCGGCCAGATCGTCGTCGTAAAGCCAAACATAGGCTGGGCTAAAAATCCAGCCGACGGAGCCACTACTTCGCCCGATCTCGTCGCCAAAATAATCGAACACGCATATAAAGCCGGAGCTAAAAAAGTTTACGTGTTTGATAACACATGCAACGAATGGAGCAAATGCTACAATCTCAGCGGAATTGAAAAAGCTTCAAAAGACGCTAAAGCGTCCGTAAGCCCGGCTAATAAAAAAGAAAGCTATAAAAAGAAAAGCGCTGAAAAAGCTAAAATATTAAAGAACGCGGAAGTTCACGAATTATATCTCGAAGCTGACGTTATAATAAACGTCCCGATCTTAAAGCATCACGGCGGCGCCCAGATGACATCGACGCTGAAAAACCTCATGGGCGTTGTTTGGGACAGAAAGTTCTGGCATGGAAACGGCCTTCATGAATGTATCGCCGAATTTCCGCTTTACAGAAAACCGGAGCTAAACATAATCGACGCTTACAGCGTAATGCTTAAAAACGGCCCCAGAGGAACTTCCGCATCCGACCTGGCTTTAAAAAGAATGCAGATCATCGGAACCGACATGGTCGCAATGGATACGGCCGCCGCTAAAATAATGGAACTCGACCCCGCAAAGATAGCGTATCTCCCGCTCGCTGAAAAACTCGGAATCGGAACCATGGCTATCGATAAACTCACTATAAACAAGGTTACTCTATAGATCTGAATATCTAAAAAAAACCGCGATTTCAAATCAGATCAAATATTTACTTCCGGCAGCCATATTTTAATTTTGAAATGACCAAATATTTAAGAAAAGTCTATCAGCTTTTGTTTTTTTCTTTTACCGCCGCTATATTTTCAGGCGCGATCGAAAATCAAGGCATGATAGATTTTTATAATTCGTTTCATATCTTCCCGGCGGTTTCAAATATCGCCGCGCATGGTGTCCAACCGTTCTGGCCGGTCACGCTGCTGGTTTTGGCGTGCTCTCTTTTTATCGGCCGCTTTTATTGTTCATTCCTCTGCCCGGTGGGCTTTTTACAGGATCTCGGATCGGCTCTCGGAAAAAAAATGAAGACGGCCGCAACCAGCGTTAAAAGCCGCCGCATATTAAGCTTATTCATCATAGGATATTGCGCTTGCGCCGTTTTGTCCGAAAGTTCTCTCTGGGGTTGGTTCGACCATTTTACGAATTTCGGCCGCATTTACAATAACCTCGTCAGGCCTTCCTTCAACGGTCTGCTTCTGCCGTTCGCGTCGATACTCAATAAAACAAGCTTTCAGATAGACGAACTCAGCTTCATTTTTAAATTCGATTTTTTCTACGCGCTCGCCTTATTCCTCGCGCTTTTTATCGGTTCAATGTATCGGCCCAGATGGTTTTGCATCCTTCTCTGCCCATCCGGCGTTATATTTTCTTTTTTATTCAATAATTCTTTTTTTAAAATTATCAAGGACGGAAAATGTCCGGCGTGTCATAAATGCGAAAAATGCTGCCCCGCCCTTTCAATAAATGACGGCGCGGTCGATCGTCAAACCTGCGTCACATGCCTGGAATGCATTCCGGCATGCCCTTTTGGAACCATCAAAGGCCGCATAGCGTTTGATCTTAAAAACGAAAAACCGGACGATCAAAAATTAAACGCACCCAGGAGGAAATTCATTGAAAAAACCGCCATAGCGGCAATCGGTATTACCGCGGCGGGTTTTTCTGAAAAATTAAACGCATTCACCGGCGCAACCGGATCAAAAACCATTCTTCCGCCAGGCGCGGTATCAGCGGAAGCATTCTTTTCGAAATGCACCGCCTGTCATCTATGCGCTTCGTCCTGTCCGACAAAGGTCATAATTCCTTCTTTTTTAGAAAACGGTTTCCACGGCCTCTCGAAACCCAAACTGGATTTTTCGCGCGGCTATTGTTCGTATGAATGCAACCTGTGCCAGACCGTATGCCCCAACGGCGCGATAAACCGCCATGACATCAATATAAAACAGATGATAAGAATAGGCGAAGTTTCGCTCGACACCAGCCCTAAATCAAACTGCATGCCCGTAAAGGAAGGAAAGGATTGCGGCGCCTGCGCGGAGCACTGCCCCACCGGAGCCGTCTATATGAAACGAAAAGGCGATGTTTTCATACCTGAACTTCGCAAAAAATACTGCATAGGCTGCGGCATCTGTGAACATGCCTGCCCTATATCCGAAAACAAGCCGATATTCGTTAAGCCTGTAGGCGCTCAAAAAATGGTGCCGCTATTTAAAGACGCTAAGGACAAAGATATACCGGTTTCAAAAAATCCGCAATCCCGGAACACGCCCGAACCCGGTGTTAACAATAAAATTGAAGAGTTTCCGTTTTAAATCAATTCACAAATCACAAAAATATATTTACTTTTCCATAAAAAAATTGTAAATTAACGTACAACCAGAATATATTTGTAGCTTTAATCGGAGGAAAAAATGCCTCTTATAGAATGGACGGATGATCTCACGGTCAACATAGCCGAAATGGACGAAGAGCACAAAAAATTCGTCGAACTGATAAACAAATTCCATATGGCGCTTTCCGAATCAAAGATTCATGAAAAACTTATCGGCCTTTTGGATGAACTCGTAAAATACGCCGAAACCCGTTTTGCAAGCGAAGAGATGCTTCTCGAAAAATATAAATGCGAGGAAATTGAAAATCAGCGGCGTGAACACGCTGTTTTTATAGCTACGATGATCGAGTTGCGCAAAAAATATAAGATGGGTGAAATGGTAAGCTCCATAAATATAATGAATTTTTTAAAATCATGGCTTATAGACCATATCATGTACGCGGATAAAAAATGTTGCGATTACATAAAACAGGTTTCCAGCCAAAAATAAAAAGAATTTAGAATCTCTTTGTAAGCGTCACTTTTCCGGCTCTTGATTTATATCCATCCTCTATGTCCGTCTTCCCGGCGTTTATGAATTTATAGTTCGCGGATATCTCGGTTTCACTTCCCATGTCATAATCTAAAAGCGTTTCAAGAACCGTCTTGGTTTTTTTTGTAATGCTGTCGTCTTCGACCGAATGGTCGAGGTTTCCACGCAACGTCATGCGAAACATCTTGGGTATAAGCCTGAACCCGCTTAAAAGCGAAAGCTTTATTGAATCGTTATAAGGTTGTTTTCTTTTTATGGACGAATGGCCAAGGCCCATGCTCACATTCAAAGCCGAACTGAGGTCTTTTTCAACGCGCATGGATTTTATGAAAGAATCCATATTTTCGAGCGGCCTGTATGAATCGGTCTTATAATCGACTTCAAGGTTCGATATAACCGCCATTTTCGAGCTGAGTGATTTTCTTAATTCCACATTATGATTGAGATCGCGACATTCCATCAGTTCGCCTACGCTCTGCGTGTTCTTTGAATTAGTAAGCCTGTATATCGTCGAAACTGTTTTATTGGGAGCTAGCTTCAACTCGGCGAGCGCGGAATCCGAGACCGACATTCTGGCGCGCGTGTTTATATTTATAAGATTTTTGAACTGATATTGAAGCTGCGACCGGATCTTCGCGGCCGGAATAATATCGACGAGAAAAGATCCGGTCTGGGTCGTTACCGGCTCTTCTATCTTTATATAATTGGTGTCGCTCACGACGCCTTCCTTCAATTCAAGTATTTTTTCATTATAAGTCTTATCGAGAAGGAATTTTTTCGTATGCATTTCCTTGTATCTTACCTGGCCCTGGATTTTTTGAGACGGATTATAACGAAGTTTGGTATCCGTAGTTATAAGATCGTCTTTTCTGTTGTTTTGAACGTTTTCTTCAATTCTCGTCAAAAATACCGTGCTGAATGAAAGTTTTTTCGTTATATTAGACGTCAGATCCAGCGATAAGTTATTGACGTTTGAAACCGGGTCCTCGTTCTGGCCCGCGTCGGTTTTGATCGCCGAATATTCCATGGCGCAGTTGAGCTTATCCCACGCGCTGGAGGTCAGTCCTAAGTTATAGGTTTTTTCGTTCTGCTTTCTCGTAAGATCGTATTTTGATGAAAGGCTTCTTAAATTATATCTGGCTCTTTCCGTAAATTTCTTATATTCGTTCGAAATTTCACCCTGCCATGTCTGCTCGTGAAAATCAAGCATGCTCGAATCGTTTCTTTTCAGCCTTTCATAGGTGTTTAAATTAAATGCGAGGCCCTTGTTGAATTTATACGTTAAAAAGTTTCTCATAGCCTTCGAGTTAACGTCAACGCGCGTTCCGGTGCTGGAAGGTATGTCGGGATCGTTTATAGACGTTTTATCACCGTTCTCTACATCGAACTGGTAATTCAAAGCTTCAAAGGGCGTCAGGCGCAATGACAATTCGTTCTTATTTTCGTCTATGTCGAGCCTGTTCTTGCCGACGGACATGAAATCGCGGCCCATTTTCTGAGTCTTTAAATTAAGTCCGTATTTTTTCTTGTTGATATTGGTAAGCATATACATCGCGAAGTCGTCGATATTCTTTTCAGTATCGATGTTTGAAAGAGTGTTGGGGTCGATCACCGACAGGGCCGCTTCGCCGTCAATTTTAACGTCCTTCATCGGGTTTAACTTATAATCGAACCCGTATACCGTCGATGCGCTTGGTTTTACAGCCACTTCGGACGTACCCGCATCGGTTACGGAGCCTTTATCGTCCTCTTCGCGAAGAAGCGTGAACCCGACCTTATTGAGGTTTTTAAATTCGGTGACGCCGCGAACGCCTATGAGCGTTCTTCTGAACATCTTGCCGTTTTCGAAATATTCGTATTCGACGTTGATCCTGTTCCGCTCCTCGAGAGGAAGTATATTCGCTTTTAGTATTATAGATCCGTCTTCGTAATCGATTGTATAATCGGTACCGCGTTTTAATTCTCTTGCGTCTATTTTTACCTTTTCAGAATTTTGAACAACCGGGCTTTCGCTGAGCATGTATTCGGACTGCATTCCGGCGCCGGTAAATACGTCGGTCTTCGATTTTCCCTCGGAACGGGAAGCTATCGCCTTGATCTGGTATTTTCCGTCCGAAAGGTTTCCTGCGGCTTCGATACCCTTAAGTTTTTTATTATAAAGAGTATATTCGGTATCGTTAAAAGAAGTCGTAAAATCGCCAAGCGTAAAATTCCATATACGGCCATCGATATAAAGAGTTACCTTTTTAGTTTCCTGGCTGATATTAGTGTCATCAAGATTAGCTGATACTCTTATATTTTCAGCGATATTACCGTCCAGGTTCAATCTCAGCTCGGATGAATATTTAAAGCCTGGATATGAATCGAAATTCTCGGAAGCGTATCTCGAAAAATTGCCTTTTACCGAAACGTCGTTTAATATGAATACCTTTTCGCCGGTTATTTCAAGCGGTTTATAAGGCTTTTTTACTCTGGGCTTGAGTTTCGTTTCTTCCGTGGCTGCGCTTGAACTATTATTTCCAATACTTTTCGAGACTTTTGAAAGCTCGGGGTTAGCGAAAAGATTAGCGTTGGATATAATCTCAGCCTCTTTCCGCTGCTGCTCTTTAGCCCTTATCTTCTCGATTATATCCATGTCCTCAGCGTTCATTTCCGCTTCTACCGTTCCCTGCATGGCGTTCATCATGGCGATTTCTTCGGTCGAAAGGGAATCGTTCGCGAAAGCGGGAACAAACCCCTGGAAAATTAAAAGCGCCGCTAAAATGAAAAGGACAAATATATTATAATTACTTAATATACGTGCCTGCGGTTTTTTATTAAATTTATCTTTTTTTATCGTACGTGCTCTAAGCGTCAATTTCTATATCCTGTTTTTTAATTTTTCCGTTTTACACGGCAGATGCCGCTTTAGTTAATAAGGTTAAGCCCCCGAGCGCGGGTGAGCCCTTTTATAAACGTCGCGCAGCGTCTTGTTCGATATATGCGTATAGATCTGCGTCGTCGAAATATCCGAATGTCCGAGCATTTCCTGAACCGAGCGAAGGTCCGCGTCATTTTCAAGAAGATGCGTCGCAAATGAATGGCGTATAACGTGAGGTGAAAGTTTCTTCGTTATTCCCGCCACTTGCGCGTATTGCTTCATTATTTTCCAGAATCCCTGTCTGCTAAGGCCCGCGCCGTCCCTGTTCAAAAACATCAGCGATGTATGCTTCACTGAATCAACGAGTTTCGATCTTCCCTCGTCGAGATATTTCCGGCACCATTCAAGCGCCGTAACGCCCACCGGAACGATACGTTCCTTCGAACCTTTTCCGAATACGTTGAGATAGCCCAGTTCGAAATTAAGATCAGCCGATTCCACTCCGAGAAGTTCCGAAACGCGCAGGCCGCTCGCGTATAAAAGCTCGAACATGGCGCGGTCGCGAAGCCCCAGAACCGAATTTACATCCGGAGCGTTCAAAAGGTTCGTCACTTCGGTTATAGATAAAACTTCGGGCAATTTCTTATAAATATGAGGCAATTCGAAATATTTTGAAAAATCAATTTCTATAGTTCTTTCCCTGACAAGGAATTTAAAAAAATTACGAAGAGTGGTTATCTTTCTCGATATGGTCGTCGGCCGTTTCCCAAGCTCCTTCATCCGCCCCATGAATTCAAGTATCTGCTGTTTAGTGAGGTCTTTTATCTCGATAACTCCGAGATCCTTTAAAAATTTATTGAACTGATTCAAATCCTGCGAATATGATTCAATAGTATTGGCGGCCAGACCTTTTTCAACCGCTACGTAGTTTAAGAAAGCGTCAACGAGATGGTCTATCATTTTGTTATCTCCTTCAAAAACTGCGCTACTTTTGCTTCATATCCCATATTGGAGGGCCTGTAAAATTTTTCGTCGCAATCGACGTATTTCTGTTTGACGTAATGATTCGGATAATCGTGCGGATATTTATATTCGCCGGCGCTCTTATCGTCGATCTTAACGTTTTTAAGATAATGAGGTATCTTAAGGTCCGTATTGGCCTCGCAGTATTTCATGGCGGCGGCTATGGCATTTACGGCCGAATTCGACTTCGGCGCGGTCGCAAGATAGATCGTGGCGTGAGCGAGAACTATTTTTGCTTCAGGCATTCCAACATGCTCGACCGCCAGCAGAGAATCGGTGGCTATCTGAAGCGCCCGCGGATCGGCCATTCCGATATCCTCGGACGCGTGTATGATAAGCCTTCTGGCGATAAATCTCGGATCTTCGCCGCCGGTAAGCATTTTGGCCAGATAATATATAGCCGCATTCGGATCGCTTCCGCGAATGCTTTTTATAAAAGCCGAGACGGTATTATAATGTTCGTCCTGGTCTTTATCGTAAAACGCTATTTTTTCAGGTACGACGAGTTTTATATCCTCTACCGTCATATTAATAACGGTTCCGCTAAAACTTTTATCCTCGCATTTGGCGATTATCAACGTTTCAAGTATGTTTATTAAAACTCTTATGTCGCCGTTACAGCATTTAGTAAGATAATCAATGACTTTTTCATCAGCGCTAACTTCAGCGACTCCGTCTTTTTTTAGTTCTTCATTTATAAACGCCAGTAATTTTCCTTTTGAAAAAAGAAAATTAAGATAATCGGTAACGTCTTTATCCTCGACATGCTTGAATTCAAATATCATCGAACGCGAGCGGAGCGCCGGAACTATATATAAAAGAGGATTATATGTCGTAGCCCCTATAAATCTGATATTTCCATCTTCTATATAAGGCAGGAGCACATCCTGCTGCGCTTTATTAAAGCGGTGTATTTCATCTATAAAAACTATCGGTTTTTTATCAAGCGACGAGTTCGCCGCGTTTTTAATATCCGCGGTCCCGCATAAAGCTGCATTTAATTGAATGAACGGCGAGCCCGTAAGCGTCGCATAAATTCTTGAAACCGTAGTTTTGCCTATTCCGGGAGGCCCGAAAAGAATAACGGAATTAAGCCTGTCGCTTTCCAGAAGTATACGAAAAGGCATATTCGCCGCAACCAGATGTTTTTGGCCTACGACTTCTTCTATAGCCCGCGGCCTTAAAAAATCCGAAAGGGTTTTATTTTTATTTCTTACTTTCTGGAACAGATCCAAATCGTTCATCCTTTTTTGTTCATATTAATATAACGAATTATCTTTTTCTCTTTTTATATCCGCGCCAATTAATGAAAGTTTCTTTTCAATATATTCATATCCGCGGTCAATATGATAGATTCTTTGAATTTCCGATTTTCCATTCGCCGCGAGAGCCGCCAGAACAAGGCAGGCTCCTGCGCGAAGATCTGATGCCATCACCGGCGCGGCTGATAAACATTTAACGCCTTCAACGATAACGTTTCTGTCTTTTATCTGAAGGTTAGCGCCCATACGCTTTAATTCAGCTACATGCATGAACCTGTTTTCAAATATGGTTTCCTGGATACATGAAGTGCCTTTCGCGATTGTCATCGCCGCCATGAACTGAGGCTGCATATCCGTTGGGAATCCAGGATAAGGAAGCGATTTAATGCTTACGGCCTTCATTTTTTCGGGCGCGACGACTTCCATGTATTCGCCATCCTTATAAAAAGCTACGCCGGCATCCTGAAGTTTTGATATAACGGATTCAAGGTGTTCGATCTTAACGCCTTTGATTTTTACGTTCCCGCCGGTTATAGCCGCGGCTATCATAAAGGTCCCGGCTTCGATCCTGTCCGATATAACCGAATGGGTGGCGCCTTTCAGCGCTTTTACACCCTGGATCTCAATAACGTCGGTTCCGGCTCCTTTGATCCTGGCGCCCATTCTATTTAAAATCAGAGCAAGATCATCAATTTCAGGCTCTTTTGCTGCATTTTCAATAAAAGTTTTACCCTCCGCCATGGTTGCAGCCATCATAATATTTTCAGTTGCCCCGACTGAAGGAAAATCCAGATAAATTGTATTGCCAACAAGTTTCGTCGCTGACGCGTCAACATAGCCATGTCCGAAAATGATTTTAGCGCCAAGTTTTTCAAGGCCTTTAAGGTGTATATCAACCGGCCTGGTCCCGATGGCGCATCCGCCGGGAAGAGCTACGCGGGCCTTTCCGAATCTCGCAAGAAGCGGCCCTAAAACCACAAATGACGCTCTCATCTGCTTTATCAAATCATATTGCGCTTCCGAGCTGAGTTTATTGTCAACCTTAAGGCTCATTTCTTTCGTTTCATAATTCGATTCAATTTTCATCCCGAGCGACGAAAGGACTTCTTCCATCATTCTGACATCTTTAAGGTCGGGAACATTTTTAATCTTAACTTTTTCAGTGGCGAGTATCGCCGCCGCCATTATAGGTAATGCCGCATTTTTAGCGCCATTTACCTCAACTTTACCGCTTAATTTTTTTCCGCCCCTGATTACAAATTTATCCATTATTAGTTACCTCACCGTCTATTTTATTATTAATTTTTATAACACTACACATTATTTATCGAATAAATTTTAAATAAGTTGAGAAATAAAAAAACCCGTCGGGTTTATACGACGGGTTTTTTTATTTTATATTTACTTGTTAATTAAATCCGGACCATTTTAGTTCTTTATAATTATTCCGTTATCCTTCCAGAAGGAGCGGCGGTCTCTGTTATTCTTGCGGGAGAAATAGCCGTCGTGGTTGCGGCCGGAGCGGCGGCCCTCACTTTTTCAAGTTTCGACTTATAGCTTTTATAGATAGATGTGAAAAGTTTCGCGCCAGCCGTATGAGGAGTATAGGCATAAAGAGAATATGTGGCCGCGTTAGCGGGAGTAATTGAATCTTTACCGTAATTAATCTTCATCTTGGCGACTTTAGACGCAAGCGCGCTCACTCCGGCATCGAAATTTTTTCTAAAAGTATGGGCGGCGCCGGTTATCTGTTTTTTAAACCCTTTATAAGCCTGGTTGTGAGAGTTATCATCATACACTCCAACTCCCATTGCCCAGTCAAGACGGCTTTTGGTTATTTTTTTCTTTGTCTGGACAAGACCCTGTTCTTTCTGGAGGGTGGCAAGTATCACAAGCGGATTTACATTGTTTTCTTTTGCGACTTCAATAATCACGTCGGCCGGTTTAATTCCGTCGTATTCCTGGGCCATTGGAGAACCCATATCGGTCAGAAGCTTTTCAAGCTCTTCCTTGGTCAGAAATTCTGAATTCGTAAATTCGTCATCGGAAATAACCGAATTATTGGCGGCGGCAGCGGCTTTTTTTTGAATGGCTTTTGACGTCGCGCTCGATGAAGCGGTGGCCGGAGCCTTATTACCGCTCGTAGCAGCGGAAGCTGTTCCAGTTGATATGGCGCTTTTACCGATATTTTGTTTGACGCTCGATATTTGGGCAAAAACGTTATCAGCTGACGCAAAAATTAAAAATATAAATAAAGTGCACACTATGATGATTTTTTTGTTTGAAGTTTTCATAGCGATCAACTCTCTTTCTTTATAACATAAAGTTATATACGACAAAAACCATAAAATTTTAAGCTATTACTATTATACTATAAAATTTAGATAATGGTTCCAAAAACGATAAAAAACTTGATTTATTTTAAATATTTTATATGAGCGGCCTTAAAAATCCCAGCTGGCGGAGCCTGTTAAGAGTTTTTATTTTTTCGGGGCTTGAATGCGTTTCGGGGCTGAAATCTTTAGTCACGCTTCCGTCGGCATTGACGGTGATCTTATATTCAACGGACTGTTTTATGTCTTCGGCTATGCGAAGCGCTGTCCTCTGAGCGAAATCCGTCGATTTAACGGCCGCTACGACCTCGGAATTTATCTGTTCGCTGACATAGTCCATGTTATAAGTTCCGATAACGGTAATCTCACGGTCAAAAACGAAAGTTTTCGAATGAAGTTTTCTTTCGCCCTTAAAGGCATAAAGTTTTACATTCGGCATATCTTTTAATATTTTATCCCAGTCTTCGAGAAAGAACGCCTGAGTTAAAAGGCTGTCCGAACTGACGGGGCTGTTGGTATGAATTATAACGCTTATTCCGCGGTCGCTGGCTTCTTTTATTGCCGCACGGGCTTCCGGAGTAAGGACCACATATGGGTTCTGAATGATAACTTCTTTTTTAGCATGCCTTATCATAGCCGTTAAAGCGGGCGTTATGTCATTTCTGGTGCCTTTGAAGGAATGTTTGTCTAAAATTATCGTAGGATATGAATGAAGTCCGGAAAATGGAGCGTACGACAAATATGACTGCATATGTTTATATTTTGAAAGCTCTTCGGCGTAACTTGCGAGCGATTTATTGTGTTTTAACGTTTTAGGATCGACGACGCCCATACCGCCAATAAAACGGCCCATCGTTCTTCTGGCCAGATCGAGATCTTCCGCTCTCGAAACCCAATTTCCAAGCAGGTCTCTTTTTATAACAAACGCCATATGGCTGTTAAATTCTTCATCAAAAGCGAGTTTTATCTGTTTGGCGACGCCCGCGCCGCGAAGCAGCACGTCGGTGTCGCGATAAACCGTTCCTACATCGCCCGGATCGACGAAATAATTCATCGATATGTTCCTGCCGCCGGTTATAACGGTTTCTCCGTCGACGATTATTATTTTATCATGGTTGGCGCCGGTGAGATTCCTTAAATTTCCGACCGCGCTTAAAATATTCTCGCTGATTGGATTATAAACATGTATCTCGACGTTTGGAACGCCGATTAATTCCTGAAGGTAATCCTGGCCCATCATGGTCCTGGTCAAAGATTTCGTTCCGCGCGCGTCGAACATTATTCTTACTTTTACTCCTTCTTTCGCTTTTTGAAGAAGAAGTCCGAGCATAGACATTCCAAATACGTCTTTTTCAACTATGAAATAAGTCATATCGATAGAGGTTTTAGCGTTAAAAAGTATGTTCCATCTGGCGTACCACGCTTCGTTATTATCTGTGATAAGCCTGGCCTGCGCGGTCTGGTTGCCGCTCTGACGCGCGAGTTCGTCGAATATGGAAACGGTCGTTAAATTCTGGTCGTCCGCTGAAAATGCGGGAATCGTTAAAGAAAGAACAAGCAATAAAACCGCTGCCGCCATGATAGTTAATTTTTTCATAAATACCCTCCGTATAAATAAATTTCAAAAAAATATATTAAAAATTTTTATGGTCATATTTACTGCTATTAAAAATTGATGTGTTAATTATAACACAAATCCGGTAAAAATTCAATGAACCCGAAGGCATTGATCTTTTATAAATACTTGTTTTTCTTGACTTTAAAAATCCGGGCGGTTATAATTATTTAAAATTTCGAAAATTTCCAAACCTTTTTTAATTTTGAGCGTCTGTATAAATGGAGGTTGGAATAAAATGGAAACGGACATCGCAAAAAATTCCGAAGGCCGCTTTTTGAACGCGGATCATTTTGAAACGCTCGTAGCGGAATATTATCCGAAAATTCTGTATCACTCGCTCAAAAAAGTCCGTGATATGAATTCGGCCGAGGAAATAACGCAGGAAACATTTTTAAAGGCGTTCATAAACTATAAAAAACTTAAGGACCAAAAATCCTTCGGCCCGTGGCTGTTCTCCATCTGCGGTAACGAAATAGGCCAAAATTACAGGAACGCCGGTAAAAATTCAAAGACGCGGATCGCGCTCGCGGAAATAATCCCGCTGACGGCATCAAGTCGCACGGATGATTTTTTCATTCAAAATGAAAATCTATATCAGGCGATATCTGATCTGAGCAATACACACCGTGAGACCATCATTTTCAAATATTTCTGCGGATTCAGCCTTAAACAGATCTCGCTTCTAACCGGCGATAATGAAAAAACAATAAAAAGCCGGCTTTATGAAGCACGTTCCAGATTATCCAAACTGATGGATTCAAAACCTGAAAATTCCGGCCTTCAAAATATTATTATAATCAGGAGGCAAATTATCATGAATAAGATCAAATTAATGCAGACGGGGTCGCATGTTTTTTCAAGACTGTCCTTAAAAACGCAGCTGGATATTTTAAAGCTGGCGAAGACCAATCAAAAATTCAGCGATCCGATACTTCTCGAGATAGGGGCGACGGAGAAAGGCCGTGAATTAGTGGCGGAGTGCGGCGGAAAACTCACGGCGGACGAGCTCACTCTGATAATTTCATTTTGCGACGAGGAAACCATAAAAAGAATAAGATGGGAGCAATTTGAAAACAATAAAAAATTCGGCGACGGCATTTCCGAATCGCTGAAAAAACATTCATTGAACGGTTACTTAGTCAGCGGCGTCGATGTCATGCTCAAAACCGCGTCGGTCGAAAACACGCTCGAATGGTATGAAAAAGTTCTCGGCTGGAAGGGGCACAAAGGCATGTTCGAGGACGACGGAACCTGCTGCTACGGATGCGTAACGTTAGACGATAAAGAGCCTATCGTTTCAGGTACGAGAGGATTCCACGGATTTCACGTCAGCCTTGGCGAAGTCGAAAAACAGGGCGCGGGAATATTGCCGATGATAACCGTGAACGGGCTGGAAAACCTTCTCGGCAAGATTAAAAAAAGCGGCTGGAAAGAATGTTCCGAAATAAAAGATGAAGGCTGGTGCGCGAAAACGCTCACTATAAAAGACTTCAACGGTTATACAATAAAATTCATGGAATGGCCTGATAATATAAAAAACCCTTATTCGGATCAATAATGAATAAACCCGGATGACTGTAAATTTAATCCCGGCCCTTCTTGAAAAAAAGCATTATAAATTCAAGCATACCCCACACGGCGCCTATAACGATCACCAAGCCCAGGGCGCCGTGTTCAAATAAAATTTCTTTATAAACGGAAATGGACGGAGCGCGATTTCAACATTTATGCGATCAGCCGAATATACCGCTATGATAATAAACCAACTTGAACGCCATGTTTGCCGCGACGGCCATTATCCAGAAAAATATCGTAAACAGGAAATTATATATCACGAGCCGGTCCCTGCCGGAAGTAAAACCCATATAAATTATGAAGTTTAAATAAACCAGCATCGCGGCCATTATAAACATCAGTGAAAAATAATAATTAGAAACTATCATTTCGTCGAGAAAGCTTCGCCCTATTGAATAATCCTTCAATAATCCGTAATGGAAACTGATGATGCAATAAATCATTGGAACGTAAAACAAATTTAAAATAACGGCCCACGCGATCGCCCCTTTTTTAATTTTTTCGGGACCGGCGGTATAACTCGAAAAACGCCGGTCGATCCTTAAAAGGTATGAGGCGGCAATAACGCAAGAAAAAGACAGCAAATTGAAAAAGCCGAAAAGAAAAAAGCCGGTTTTGGACGGCGAAAATCCGCCAAAAGCTACGCGGCCCGCGAATAAACTGGCCAGGCATGAAAATATAACGATGAGAACGACCGATACCCAAGCTCCTTTTTCCGAAATAAAACCGAATAACCTTGATTTAGCGGAGCGCCGCGGGCTTATTTTAAGATCTTCGACAAGCAAAGACGACGGGGCGTTAATGGATATTACGCTAAAATCAAGTTTTTCGAAGTATTTATTTCCGAAAAAAAAACGGGAGAGTTTTTCCGGAACGCGATATTTTTCGCTGATTTCGAGGTCGCATTTTGAATAAGGCTTTATTCTATCGTAAAAATTCGGTTCGACATGATGTCCCATTATATAAAGGACCAGCGGTACGATCTTTTCATTATACGCCGAAGTAGGCGTGAGCGGAAAGTAAATTTCCCTGGAAGGAAAAGCCGCAAAAACGCCTATCGAACTTTTAAAACTTCCGGAACCGGCCTTTTCGTTCTCTCGTTTAAATTTTTCAAAATCGTCTATCCACGATATCACGAAACAATAACCCCACCGCGTATATTTTTCGAAAACTTTCAAAAGGTTTTCCGGAAATTTAAGGCCTTTCGCCTCGATATAGTTTTTGAGCGCCGCCTGGTCTTTCGCGGATACAAGCTGCGTGACGACTCCCATGCTCGCGATGCTTTTATATACTTTCAGATCGGCCCCGGGCGAATTTACGGCCATCATCATCGGCCTGAAAAAAAATACGGGCAGAGTAATTACCTGCGTAAGCAAAACGTTCTGAAATATAGCATCCAACTTTTTGTTATACATGACTTCGAGACTTGCTCCGACGGTTTCCGGAAATTCTTTAATTATATCTATTTCTACGCTTTCAGGGGATGACGGAACAGGAAAGATCCATGCGACTTTTCCGGCGCCGGAGCGATCGTCAAAATTCACCGCCAGCAGGATATTTTCGGTATCGCCCGAATGGCCGATAAAACATAGCTGGGATTTTTCATCGACCATGCGCCAGTCGCGCTCGAAATAACCTAAAACCAGCCCATCGCCATACGCGGCGCACGGGCTGGAAAAATACATTAAAATGAAAACTATTATTTTTATAAAATTATTCATCGTTATCAACTAAATCACATTATAACATATTTTATTTATCGCGTTGTTTCAGCCCGCCGATTTCGGCGATATTATAATTTAATATCGAACCCTGCGGACAGGCCGTTATAAGCGTCGGTTTTTCCGCCGTTGTCCATCATGTCCGGGCCGCAGCTATATATAGTCACTTCGCCCGTCTGGCTTACCGAGTATTTCAACTTTTCACCGGTAAAAAGGTCAGTTATTTTATCCTTGCCGCTGGAAAGCCCCGGTAAGTTTGGCACTTCATTTATGGATAAAGGCGTTTTCCCGCCCGAGCGTGAATTTTTCAAAAGCGCGATCCTGATGGATATGGCGTTCATTCTCATCTTCGTCGCGACGAACTGATCGAACGCTCTGCATAGATTCGGCACGGCCATCATAACCAGCGGGTGCATCCGCGATAAAAAAATGGAATACGGTGTCTTCGCCTTGATTTCAAAATCGGCGAAAGTGTCCTTGATTTTCTTACAGGCTTCCGCGTAAGGCTTATCTTTTACCGACATAAATTTATTCATTATCTCTTCGTACTGGTCTATGGCGTTTCCGTAATAGAGGTCCATCGATTTAAAAGCCAGCATAAGCGCCAGGGCTTTAAAGAAATTATTTTTATAAAAACCCGACGGATAATTGGTGAAATTTGTTTTAACGGCATTCATTTCGCCCTTGAGTACGTCGAAAAAACCGGTAGCGCATTCAGAGCATTTGTTGATTTTTTGATTCATTTTTTCCAGCCGGTCGGCGGTAAGATTTTCTTTCGCGCCATCAATCAGCTTATTGGTAACTTCGCTTAAAATGATTCGCAGGCTGGTCGATATCATGCCGCAGATCAAAACCTGGGCGCCCTCGTTGCCCCTTTCGGAAAATATGACCATTGAAACCATCGCGTTGAAAGCCGAAAGGGCTTTTTCAAAATCTTTTTTTTCAAGACAGATTAAAACATATTCTTTTAAAGATTTCACGATATTTTTCACTGCATTGAATTTATAAGGTTCGCTTACCATTATCTTGTTTTGACCTATGATTTCAAGCAAGCCGGGATTGCGGTCAGGGTCCAAATAACCGATGACTCTGTTCTCAATGGTTTCCATGTGTTTTTCAGTGAAATTCCGGTTAATATCGCCGGTATGGAATTTATAGTCGTCCAGTTCGATTAATTCCAGTATTTTTTTTATGACCGCTTCCTCGCTGTCCGTCCTTTGAACTAAATTCACGGGCCTTTCCGAATGATCATTGCTGCCGTCGTAAAAAATACTGACCAGGCCATACGTCAAAAACGCCTGAAATAGAAGGAAAAACAGCACTATGGAAAATATGATTCTCGATTTCATGGAACCGAGGCACGATTTTATATTTTTCAACATATCTATCACTTCCCGTTTATAAAATAGTTTTTCCTGAAACGGCGCCTTTTCCGGAAAAAACTTAATCAGCAGATAAAATGGATGGTTTTAAACCTGTCATGTGAAATTCTTGATAAAATCGAGGTCGCAATACTATCTATGAATTTTATTATATAAAATAAGACCAGCCCCTCGGTTAAAAACACCGCCAGCCAAAATATGAAATCCGGAGACTGAGCGCTTTTATTTTCCCCGGATTGATATGGCGGCTGCTCTTCGAAAACGGAAATGTCGGATATGCCGGCTTTGTTAAAACCGCTGCCTGACACGTTCGACGACTGATAAGCTAAACATACTATCAATATTATCGCGGCCAGCCAAATCACTTTCGCGACAAACGGCCCTTTCGCCGTTATAGCTTTGAACTGCATGCTTTTTATATTGTCTATATCAATATTTTGGCGTCTTGCCGAGACGTTTAAAAAAACGCCTTTTATTTTGGGGTCAAAATCGTTATTTTGATTCATCATCCATCAACCTCCTCAATTTTTCTTTAGCCCTGAAAAGACGCGACATTACAGTGCCTTCTTCTATTTCAAGAATAGCCGATATTTCGGCGTAGGATAGTTCGTCGTAGTATCTTAATATTAATATCGCCCTGTCTTTTTCTTCTATCTGAAGCAGCCATTTTCCAAGATCTTTTTTTTCCTCTTCAAGTATTTTTTTTTCAATGAATTCCACATGGACTTCCGATTCCCTGTCTATGAACCTGAAAAGATTTTCAACCATATATTTAATTCTTGTCACATACGATCTTCTGATCTGATAAAATTCATTGACGGCTATTTTGAAAAGCCATGCTTTTATATTGCTTATATCCGATACGCTTTTTTTGTTGAATTCGTTAAAAGCTTTCATAAAAACCGTTTGAGTTATATCAAGAGAACCGTGCGCGTCGCCCGAAAGATTGAGGGTGAAATAAAAAACGTCCTTGTAGTAGGCATCGTACAGCGCCTCAAAACCTTTGCGGTTTCCATCGCGATAAGCGTTTATTATATTTTCGTTCTTTACGGTTTGTATTTGCATATTTATCCACCCGGTAACATGATGCGCGACGATCCTGTTTATTCCCAAAAATTAAAAATAATAATATTTCACGCGGCGGCATTTTCAATTATGGCAAGGCAAATTACGCGTGAGAAAGCCGCGGAACGATAAATTCATCAGGAAATTCGCCTGCCGCTGACCTTACGAACAGCTTATAATCTTTTTCTTCTCTTGATCCGCTTATATTTTGGCCGAAGCGATCGGGCGTGAACATAAAAACTATCTTTTGAGCAGCGGTTTTACGCATATCTTCACTTAACGCATTTATAATTATTTCCAGGTCCGCGCCGTTCCCGCATAAAATATCGTATAAATAAAGAGAGCCGTTTTCGATCCTGTAAATAACGACGGCATCGATATCGTCTATATAATAAATAGCATCCGCGTAATAGCTCAGACAATAAAACATGATCAAATGCGAATAATTCATTACTCCGAATTTTTTAGAAACCGGAGCGCTTTTAAAAGACAGCCTTTTTAATATTTCATAATCCTTATTATTGTTAATATCAAGGCGCCTTATGGCCGGTCCTTTCATACCGCTAAATTCCGGCTTAAACGCGAATGAAGTTTCGCCAAGCTCCTTAAAACCGAAGCCGGGATAAAAACCATAAGCCGATTCATTGGCGAAGAGATAAATAAAATCACATTTCGAAGTATATTCGTTTAACACGATATTCATCAGGGCCGAGGAAAGACCTTTTTTACGATAATCGGAGCGGGTCATTACCGTGCCTATCTGGATGGCGCTTTTTGTTTCACCGTTAATTATCAGGTCCATTTTATTAACTGAAATATTTGAAACTACAACATCGCCGGCCGCATATGAATAGCAGACATATCTTTCGTTCCAGAAACCCGCTTTATACCATGGCTCGAAATCAATTTCAAAGACCTCGCCCGCGAGTTCATTAAAACTCGAACGGTATTTGTTTATGTTTTTATAGTCGCTTATCAAACGCAAATTTTTAGTTTCGTTAATTAACATAATTCTCCTTAAGTCAGTAATCAGGCCCGGGCAAATAAGCGCCTGGCATCATGGCATGATATTTATACAATAAATATTTATGCAACTATAGTAAAATATGGACATTTTTTATATTTTTCCCTTAGCGAAAGCATCTCGCCGGATCATAAATAAAATTAATTCTTAAATTTTTAATAACATAAATAGCCATATAAATCAAGAAATTAATTTTTGACATTATATACACGTTAATGTATAATGTATAATGAATTCAGCAAATTTATTTCCGGCA
This sequence comes from uncultured bacterium, assembly GCA_964545075.1. Classification (GTDB taxonomy): domain Bacteria; phylum Muiribacteriota; class UBA9980; order UBA9980; family UBA9980; genus DAOPXV01. The sequence goes on along the minus strand of CAZJFS010000013.1, from coordinate 13,261 downwards.
TTTTCCGATTAAAATTATAGTTATTTTTTAAACTATGCAAAAAGAAGTATATGTCGCTTCAGCATCTCACAATTTGATCGAAAGCGGTGACGTTAAGCCATGCGGTAGGCTGAAAAGCCATATCGAATCTTACTGGTATGTAATAACTAACGTCAAATTGATTTCGCCTCTTGAAATCTCGATCACATCGGACGGTTCCTTCAATATAGTCATGAATCTATCGCTGAATCGAAACGCCGGTCCAATGAAGATCTATGGAATATCCGAAAGCCGGATATCTTTAACGGCGTCAGGCAAAACCTGCTTATTAGGCATAAAATTCCTGCCGGGCGGGATTTTATCATTTATGGACATACACGCCTCCGATTTCAAATCCAATTCCTTTAACCTTTCCGATGTTATAGGGGCCCGCGTGAATGAGCTCTACGAAAGATTAATGACGGCCGATAACATTCACGATAAAATATTATTTTTAGAAAATTATTTTATAGATTTATTAAATAAAAACGATCGGCGCGTTCCGCCCGCGATCGAACAAATAAAAAACACATTCAACGGCAATAAGTTTATTACCGGCGATATGATATCACAATTAAGCTGCGTATGCGAAAGACAGACCAGAAGGCTGTTTTCACAATATATTGGAACCGGCCCCAAGGAATTCGTCAGAATGTTAAGAATACAAAACGCTATTCATCTGCTCGCAATAAAAAAACATATGGATTTTAAGGAACTCGCCCTCGTAACCGGACATTACGATCAATCACATTTCATTAAAGAATTCAAAAAATTTACGGGCATAACTCCTCTTCAATTCAAGCAAAAGTTATCGGCAAAATAATTTCATCTCATTATTTTTTCACTTTCGGCCGTCATTTCAACCGACGGCATCTTTGCGTTTTATTTTTTTACTTGAACTTATCTCTGAATATATGATAAAATGTGTAAATTATGAGATCAGCATTCAACAGCAAAAAACTGTTTTTTTATTTTTTTATATGCCTTTTAGCAGCCGTATTTATTCCGGCATCGGTCGTTGGCGCTGAAAATAATCGGAATTACAGGGTTATCTGCCTTTATAAAAGCTCCGAGGGCGCTACCGGAAATTTTAACGAATGCCTCAATATGCTCGGCGTACCGCTTCACTACCTTGGCGTCAGAGTGAAGTATCACGATATAGAAGCCGGAATCCCGGACGATAACGAAATGAAAAATTACGACGCCGTGATCTCATGGTTCGGAAACGGCGAAATGAAAAACGCCGGCGAATATTGCGCGTTTGTAAAAAAAACGACCGATAAAGGCGTTAAATATATAATTTTTGAAAATTTCGGCGCGTATATCGACACAGCGGCCGGTAAAAAACCGGTTGAAATGAATGTTCTGAACGCGGCCTTCGGATCGGCCGGCTTTAAATATTCCGGCAACTGGACGGCCGACGCCAAATGCGTCGAAATAGAACATAAAGACCAGGCCATGTGCGAATTCGGCGTAAAATACGGCGGCGGCGACCCGCTTTTTTACTTGCAATTCAACGTTTTAAACACTGCCGAATCTCAGGTCTTCATGAAAATAAAAAGACGCGACCTGGCGAATTCATCGTCCGACGTGATCTTTATAACGCCTCGCGGCGCGATGGTTTTAAACACATACGCATATTTTTCATCGTCCGATTTCAAAAGCAAGAAATGGCGCATCAACCCGCTTTTATTCCTCGAAAAGGCGCTCGGCCTCGCGGGCGAAATAAGGCTCGACACGACGACCAAGAACGGAAAACGCATCCTTTTCTCGCACATAGACGGCGACGGTTTCGCCAATATCTCCGAAATAGACAAAAAAACTCTCTGCGCTGAAATTATCAAGGAAAAAATATTCAAGGCTTTTCCACAAATTAAATTTTCCGTCTCATTCATAACCGGGCAGATAGACCCGGCCATCTCGAAAAAACCTGAATTCGTCGATATCGCGAAGTCTATATGCGGACTTGATAATGTTGAAGCGGCGTCGCACGGCTTTTCTCATCCGCATGACTGGTCAAAAAAAATCGTAAATCTTCAAATTCCGGGATATGAATTCAATTACGACTACGAAATAAGGCTTTCGCTCGATTTTATAAACAAAAATATCGTCCCCAGGGGAAAGGAAACCGCGCTCATGTTCTGGAGCGGAAAATGCAATCCGGGCGACGAAGCCATGGAAGTCATAACCAAAAATTCGCTTTTAAACATCAACGGCGGCGATTCAAAATTCGACACCACATATAATTCGACGCTTTTTTTAAGGCCGCCATATCTTAACGCCGGATCGGGTTTTCAGATTCTGACGCCGGCCTGCAACGAGGTCATCTACACAAATCTCTTCACATCGAATTTCGGCGGATATAAAAAAGTCATTGAGACGTTCCAGAGCACCGAACGGCCCAGAAGGCTCGCCCCGATGGATATTTACTTTCATTTCTTTTCGGGCCAGAAGAGCGAGACGCTCGGCGCGCTTTTAGACGTCATAAATTTCGCGTTGAAGCAGGACCCTGAAGTAATATTCGCGTCCGATTATATAAAAATAATAAACGATTTTTTAACCGCCGGGATCGTAAAAACGTCGCCGGGCGTTTATGAGATCAAAACCTCGGGATATCTTCCGTCCGTGCGCTTTGACGGCGCGGGAACCGAACTCGACATAACTAAATGTAAAAACGTATCAGGATCGAAAACGATAAACGGCTCGCTGTATGTAAGCCTCGACGGCTCGAACGATCATATAGTCGCGGTAAAAAGCGGGGAGAAACGTTAGATGAAAGCGCTCATACTCGATGAGAACATTGATTTTTCAAGGGGCCTGGCTTCAATCTTAAACCTGGCCGGATTAGAAACGACCTGCCTCGACTCGTTTGACGCGGCTTTTTCAGAGATATTAAGCGGCGACATTTCCATGATATTCGCGCCTATATTTCTCAAAAACGCCGACATCGGAATATTTTTAAGCAAGATAAGATCTTTCGAGGACAAAGCCAGGGCGAACGTTCCGCTGATAGCGCTTTCGCCGTTTCCGATGGATAAATTCTTCAGCCTTTTCCCGGAACTGGAGTTGTTCGGATATATCGAAAAACCTTTTTCGGGGATCGAACTGATAATGGTGGCAAGAAAAGCCGCTTACTTCAGCGAGAACATGAAATTTTAATAAATACGGGCGTGTTAAATGGATATTTTTAAAGTATTCTCGAATAAAAAAACGGCTTATTATATAGCCGAACCGCTTATATTCATAGCGGCCATGATGCTTATAAATCTGAATTTTTTCAGGGGGGATATCGGTTTTCTCGGCTTCTCGCTGCACCCGTTCTGGCTTATAATCCTCTTTCTTTCGCCGAGGCAGCGGTTTCCTTTCGGATTCATATCCGCGATCATAGTGGCAATTTTCTATATTTTAATAGCGTACGCTCGATCCAGCGCGGCTTTTTCGGAATTCATAACTTCGCCCGCCGGCATAAGGACCCCGATCTTTTTTCTTCTGGCCGGATATTATCTCTCGCTCATCCGCGAAACATTCGACCATGAAAACAGGGTCCTTCTCGAAAAGAACGCGCTGCTTGAAAAACATATCGACAGCGTAAACGAAGTGAACGAAGGCATATCGGAAGACGACAGAAAAAGCGCGCTTAAAATATTCGAAACTTCCAACACTATCAAAACCGTTTATCAGGCGGCTTCCTCGCTTGATTCCTTCAACGAGGACGAACTCATGAGATCCGTCAGCCAGCTGATTTTAAAATTCACCGATTCGGAATCGTTCGCTATTTATAAGATTATAGAGGGCGGCAAGCTCATAATCGTAGAAGAATACGTCGGCGAAAATTCGAAAACTTCAGCGATACCGCAGATTGGAAACGTGAACGACGATCCCGTCGTGGCTGAAGCCAATTCCACTGGAAAAATATTTACGCTCGTCGATATTTACGACACGAAACCCAAGCACATAGCCAGATCCGACGTTAAGATCGCATGCCCTATAAGCTTCAAGGACACCAGCGAATTATACGGCTTCATAGTCATATTCGACATACCTTTTTCGAGAATGAACCTCGAAACGATAAATATACTCGAACTCGTCGCCAACTGGACGCAGAGCGCGCTCGTCAAATCGCGCCAGATGATCGAGATGAAATCGAAAAGCATCGAGGATGAACTGACCCTCGCTTATAAATATGATTATTTTAAAAAGAGGATCTCGGAAGAGCACAGCAGGGCGCAGCGCTATAATTTTGACCTTTCGACGCTGCTGGTCAAGATAACCAATTACGAAAATATCGATGAGGATAAAAAACCTGAAATATTAAGGCTTTTTTCAATATTCGTAAAAACGATAGTGCGCGACGTGGACATAGTATCGAGGTTCAAGGACGAGAATTTTTTAATGGTGCTTCTGCCGTCGACCGATGAAAAAGGGCTGATGATACTTATAAAGAGATTGAAACAGGCGCTTCCCGACTTTTTGAAGAACGCGTCTCTTCCGCCTAACGCTATAGCGATGGACTTCAACTTCAAAGTTTTATTCAGAAGGAAATAAAGACCCATGGCAATGAGGACCGAAAGAATATTATCATATCAGTATGTTTTAATGATAGCGCAGTTTATAGCCGCGTTTATATCGTTAAAGATACGGCTCGCGTTCCTTTTCTTTCTTTTTCAGATAGCGGCCGCGGCATGGTTTTATTTTTCTCTGAAAAACGAGCTTCGCGAAGGCGAAGAATTTAAATTTTATTACATGCTCTCGCTCGTTTTTGGTTTTCCATTCATAGGCATCGCCATATACGCCCAGACATTTTCAGCCATAGCGAACCGCTCCGGATCATCCGAAAGCGAACTGAAAAAAAGCATCGAGGATTATATAAAAGCCGAATGGGACCCTTATACCGATCTCAAGTCGCCGCAGCGCGCAAGAACGCTTCAAAATACGGCAGTCCCTATAGTCGATCTGCTTTCCGGCGAAAATGTCGACGTTAAACGAAAGTCAATAATAGTGCTTCATAAAATGAGATCGATCAGGGCTATCGTGCTTTTAAAGCACGCGCTCAACGATTCGAACGTCGAGATAAAATTCATGGCGGCTTCGGCGCTTTTGAGCATAGAGAACGAATTGAAGAAAAAAATCAAGGACCTGGAGGCCGAGATAGAGATCGCAAATTCAGAAGGGTTCGATAATATCTACGAATTAAGATATAATCTCGCGACCGTCATATCTAAATACATAAAATCGAAGCTTCTCGACGAATTGAGCAGAAAGGCCCTTCACGACCAGATGATAAGCGAGCTTTCGAGAGCCATATCCGAAAACCCGGATCATCTGAACGCAAAGATGCTTCTGGCCGAGGAATATTCGTTAAAAGGAATGTATCAGGAAGCGCTCGGAATTTTAAATGAGATATTGAACAACCCGAAAGTTTCGTCGGACGGCGGCGAAAAGCTTAAGATTTCAGCCGTAACGCTTTATTGCGAAATATATTACAATATTTCCGATATATCGAAATTAAAGGAAGCGTGCGGCAGCATAAAAAAATATATAAACGAGTCGCTCGTAAAAAAATATCCGGATCTTGAAGGATTTTACAGATCGGTCGAATATTTCGCGGGGGCCAGATGAACGAAGACCTTTTAAAATTAATAGAAAACATGGAATCCGATGACGCCGTCATCAGGAACCTGTCTTCAAACATATTTTTAAATATCAAGGACGACTCCGAGTTTAACGAAGTTTACGAACGCGTTAAAAGTTCCGGCGCGTTCGTAAAATCCTTTTTCATAAAATTGCTGGCGGTATTGAAAAAAGAATCGTCGAAAAGGCTTCTGGTCAGATTTTTAAACGACCGGGACATATCGATCAGAAAAGAAGCCGCCGCGGCTATAAACAAGATATCCAAGATCTTCAATCCCGACGATCTTCAAAAGATGCTGCGCTCGGAGTCGCCGCGCGAAAATTCAGCCGCCATAGAAATACTCGCCGGGCGAAAAAATTTCAGCCAGAGCGATGAAATATATTCTCTGTTTTTAGATTATCCTCAAAACGAAGAGCGCATTGGCCCCTTCATCGAAGCCTTAAAATTCGCCGTGACGCAGGACGGCCGTAATAAGAAGCTGGGCGCCAAGGTTATAAATATAATGAAAAGCGCTTTTTCAGCGAAAAACTTAAAGGTATTCGAAATATGCTGCAGGTGGGCGCACGTTCTTATTCCGGACGCGGATATAGTCGAAAATTATTCCAGGTTTATTTTGAAGGACGCGGCGTTCGACGAAATAATCGTCGCTTCGCTTATGCACATTCCGACCCCGATATGTTCCGAAATGCTGGAAACCGTTTCAATAAACAAGGAATTTGCGCTCGGGCTCCGCAAGAGCTGCTTTCAGAAACTTTTAAGCGCCAAAGAACCGGGGTTCATGGAAAAAGGGATCGGCCTGTACTGTCGCGACCTTCCCCAATCGCTTAAATATATCGGCATGTGCGCGATACTCAATAACGAAAAACCAGCGCTTGAAAAGCTTCTTAAAAAAAATGCTACCGCCGTAACGCGCGAGCCTTCCAAATATTTTGAAAATATAATATTGCTCGATTCGGTTGTTTCTAAAACCGCTGAAAACATGCAGTTTTTTCTGGAAGAATACAAAAAGCCTATCTCATCCGAACTCAGAGGCATAATACTCGCGGCGCTCTGGAAAAAGAAACTCGATCCGGGCAGGGCGGCGCTGGATACCATTGAAAATAATTACGAGCATGAATCGTCCAGGGCGCAAAGATACTTCATGATAACGGCGCTCGTATCTTTCGCCGACGGAATAAGGCTTTCAAGGATATTCGCCAAATGCCAGAACAACCCTTACGATTTCGCCGCCTTCGCGGAAGCCTACATCAAGCGCTGCCAGCCGGGGATAGAAGACCGCTCGCTGTATTCGAGATTTCTTGCGGCGCTTTTTAAATATTACGATCTCAACCTTATAGCCCACGCCGTAGCGTGCATGCCGGCGGCGGAAAGTTCGGATTATATACACGAATTCATAAAACTATTAGACGAGGTCCACGTCCTCATGTTCAATTCGATGCTCAAGATGGCGCTCGTGTCTATACTTTTAAACAACCCTCAGGCGCTCGAAAAATTCCTGGACGGCATCGCCGAGAACCGCCTTTCATCATATGTGTCGATTTTAAAGGAAACGCTTCACTTCAACGCCGTAAAGGCCTATGTAAGACGCTTTTTCAATGAGGACGGAACCATTTCCAAAAGCATGAACGAACATTTATCATTCATGCTGAAAGATTCGATCTATATCATATTAAAAAATAATCCGGACAGGATCTACGATCTTTGCGATCTGCCGCAGTTCAAACATCAGCCGTTCGTAGATTTCATCTCTCCCATAGTTTTAAACGCCCTGGAGGACCTGCTTGTGCGAGGCGACACCGATTTCGAGGACCTTTCGTTTTTGATCAAAAAGAACCCGCGCTCGCTTGAATTTTATAAGCAGATGACCAAAAGCATCGGTTACGAAAACAAATTCTTCCTGTTTAATATTCTTCAAAAATATGGTAAAAACGAGGCCATGGAGCTGATTGCGGGGTTGAACGGATAATATGGTAGATATTTGCATAATATGCGAGGGCACTTACCCATATATAACCGGCGGAGTTTCCGCCTGGGTCCACAATATCATAAAGGATTTTCCGAATTTCACCTTCGGCATAGTTCACATCGCCTCCAAAAAAGACGAGTTCCGCGAAATGAAATATAAGCTGCCGCCTAACGTCGTAGAGTTCGTGGACATATATATCCATGAAACGATAGTGGACAGCGACGGGAAAAAAGAGATCGGCCCCAAGTCCTTTGATTTTTATTCGTTCCATCAGGACATCAAAAAAGGCGTTCACGGCAGGTTCCCGACTATATTAAACCACGTTTCGCCCGGCGGCGACGGCAAGGTGACGGCCGAACAGATACTTTATTCGCCCGAATCCTTCGATATGACGACGATGCTTTATAACGAATTCGGCGATAACACTTCATTCATCGATTATTACTGGACGTTTAGAACGACGCACATGCCGCTGATACAGATGCTCAACGCGCCTATAATGAACGCCTCCATCTATCACGCCGTCTCAACCGGATATGCCGGATTATACGGCGTAATGGCTAAGCTTAAAACCAACTCGCCGCTCGTTCTGACCGAACACGGCATCTACACCGTCGAAAGAAAGATAGAAGTGGCGGAAGCCGCGTGGATACTGGATGAAGCTACAGAGAACCTGAAGATCCACGTTCAGATAGGAAAGATAAAAGACTTCTGGATAAAGATATTTGATTTCCTGTCAAAACTCACTTATAAATACGCTGACGAGCTGGTGTCCTTATACAGCGAAAATAAAAAGATGCAGGTATCGTTAGGCGCCGACGCGAAGCGTATTTTATTGATACCGAACGGCATCGACCTTTCGAGGTTTGAAAATCTCAAAGGCCGATTCGGCGGAGAAGACGGCGTCCTGAAGGTCGGGTTCGTCGGCAGGGTCGTTCCAATAAAGGACGTCGAGACGTTCGTGCGCGCCTGCAAAATAATATCAGAAAGCTTTAAAAATATTGAATTTTACGTAGTAGGCCCCGAAGACGAGGACCTGGAATATTCGCGCAACATAAGAAACCTCGTTTCAAACCTCGGCCTCGGCGGAAAGCTCAAATTCACCGGCCTGGCTAACTCCGCGGATTATTATAAAATAATAGACGTGCTCGTGATAACGTCGATCTCGGAAGTCCAACCGCTGGTAATACTCGAAGCCATGGCCGCCGGCGTACCGACAGTCGCGACGAATGTCGGAGCCTGCAAAGAAATGCTCTTTGGCGATTCACCGGCCGATAAGAAATTCGGTTCGTGCGGATTGATAACCAAAATAAAATCGCCCGAAGACACCGCGGCAAGCGTCATAAGAATACTCAAAGACCACTCGCTATGGCGCGAAATGTCGATCGCGGGGCAAAAGCGCGTGCAGAAATACTATCAGAAAAAGCACCTGGTTTCAGCGTACAGAAAAATATATTTCAAACAACTCGCAAGCAAAATCAGATGGGCGAACAGCGAATAGGAGTTTAAAATGGCCGGCATAGGTTTCACCCTGCAAAATCTTTTAAAGAACGATTCGTTCATAAGCCGCATAAAGGCTTATTCATATTCGGCGCTCATATCGTCGGGGCCCTGGATATATTCGCTGCTCTCATTTTTGATCATTTCATTTTTCGTGACGGCCGACATCGAAATGAACAAGATATTTCAGGTCACGGTCATCTATGTTTTCGCGTTCTCGCAGGTCATTTCGGGTATCTTTCAATTGATCGCGACGCGCGTCATCGCGGATTATATATACGCGGGAAAATTCGAGATGATATCGGCGGTATATCTAAACACCATAACGGTTTTAAGCCCGCTGCTCTTTATTTTCGGGTTTCTCATATTCGGCTCGTCTAAACTGGATGTCGCTTACGCGATCATTTCCACGATGCTTTTCGTTCTAATGGGGCTCATATGGATACAGCTCATAATTCTGACCGCGTGCCGCGATTTCGGTTCGATATCGTTTAAATTCGCCGTAGGCTTCATGCTATCGGTATTGGTCTCGACCATTTTCGGATCGAAGTTCGGCTTCATATTTTATTTTCTCGGGTTCACTTCAGGCATTTTATATATATTCGTAAGCCTGCATAACGAGATCCTCAACGAGTTTGGAAGCGAGTCGGCGTGCCCGGCGATAATCAAGGACCTGCCTAAATTCAAAAAATATTATATACTCATGGGCGTGGGATTATTCTTCAACCTCGGGATCTGGGCCGATAAATTCATCTTCTGGATGGCGGGTTCGGTTCCCGGCGCGCTCGGGGCCGGCCATAATATCTGCGGCTTCCTTTATGAAAATTCGATATACGACAGGATGAACCTTGTCCTCGTCGTCATATTGATACCCGTCATGGCGGTTTTCACGCTCACCGTCGAAACGAATTTCTACGTTAAATTCAGAAACTTCTACAAATCCATAACGGAAAAGGAAAGTCTCGATTCGATAAACTCGAACCTTGAAATAATGAAGACGTCCATGATGAAAGGGACATATTCCATACTGAAAATAACCGTTCCGATGGCGTTCGTCATCATCGTATTTTCCGACGCGATAATGGACGTGCTGAAACTTCCCGCTGAATTTCAGCTCAACTGGTCTGTTTTCACGATCGGTTCGCTCATCCACAGCTTCTTCTTATTATCCATGGTATTTTTAATGTATTTCGATTTTCTGCGTGAGGCTTTCATTTCGGTGAGCGTATTTCTTGTCTCGAATATTTTGTTGAACATTTTTGGATTATACTTCTTCGGCTTAAAATTCATGGGCTTCGGCTATGCGGCAGCGGTTTCGATCGCGTTCATAACTTCCGCGTATTTTTTGAAGATAAGAATGAACAGGCTTTTATACCACACATTCGAGCGGGAGAGAATTCCGGGCGAGATCATCGTCGATATACGAAAGGGTTCATAATCAGTCAGAGAAGGGTGTTTTATGAAAAAAGAAAAAGTATTTTACGATATACACTGCCACGCGATGAATATGAGCCATCCTTATATGATGGCCTTTCTGCAGCGCTGCGTAAAAGCCCTGAAAAAAATAACGGTCGAAGAGATATTCAAATCGATCCGCACGATGACGAATATTCGCATCATCAGTGAAATGTACGATATGCTGCTTTCGGTCAACGAGGCGAAAAACCTTATTTCGGTCATGGAAAACGACGTGGGAAGCATCTTTTTAATAATGGAAGAATGCATATCCGGAAAATACAATTATGAAAAGACTTTTCTAAAAGACGGCCAGTTCGGCGTCGCCGGAAATACGTACACAAAAATAATCCTTACGCCGCTTATGATGGATTTCGGCTGTAAACACCTCGAAGATCTCGGGACATATTACAACCATCCGGCAAGAAAACCGCTGAATGAACAGGTCATAGACGTTTTCAACGGCATCTCAACCTATATGAAAAAAAGTAAAAGCAAGATATTCGAGATTTACCCATTCTTCGGCCTCAACACCAGAAATTATACATTCGATCGCCTGAAGGAACTTCTGGATAAATACTTTAAAAATTATAAGCGGTCCCGTTCCGAATTATTAAAAAATATGGGCGCGTTCAGCGGCGATCCCGAGGGCATTTCAAGCAATTTCTTCGCCGGCGTAAAGATATATCCGCCGCTCGGATTCGATCCGTGGCCGGAAGGCGAAGCTGAGGAAATTGAAAAAGTCGAGTATCTCTATTCATATTGCTGCGAGAAAAACATTCCCATAACGGCGCATTGCAACGACGAAGGCTTCATCGTTTGCGGCGAGGCGGACGCGCTTAAATATACTTCTCCGGCCAGATGGGAAGATGTCCTCAAACGTTATCCGAAACTGATCCTCAACCTCGCCCATTTCGGCCGCCAGATGGCTAATCCCACCGGCGACTGGGCGGTTAAAATATGCGGCCTTATGTTAAAATACGATAATTTATACGCCGATTTCTCGTTCAACGGCGTGGACCCGAAATATTACGAAGCGATGAGAAAACTCATAGACCGCTCGCCGCAAGAGATCAACGAGAAATTATACAAAAGAATTTTATTCGGCTCCGATTTCATGATGAGCCTTTTAAAGATCCAGTCCTACAGCAAATATATCGACCAGTTCTCATCGACGCCCTTTTTCGGCTCAAACGAAAAAGACGCCTTCTGTTCGGCGAATCCGGAGAGATTTTTGTTTAAAAAACAAATTTAATCGTCAACTACCTGATTAAAAAAGTCTTTTTAGTGCAATATTTCAAACATCCTTTGCTTACTTCATTTTAAAGTTTGCAAATTCGGCATTTAAATATAGCAAAAGATCTCGGTGAAAAAAGCATCAAAACCCTTTGTTTTAAATGGTTATGAAGGGTTTAATTTGTATTGACTTATGGCAAACGAGGGAATATAATGAAGAAACGATAGAAAAAAAACAATTTGGAGTAAACGATGATCGAGTATTATGCACATTCAGAGAACGACCATAATGAAAAACATAAACTTTCAAAACATCTTCTTCAAACATCAGAATTTGCAGAATCCTTCGCCTGCAACGAAAACTTCAAAAATATTTTTAGAATAACTGGATTATTTCATGATCTTGGCAAGTATCAGCCGGATTTTCAGAAATATCTCTTTAACGGAGGAAGGCGTGGAAGCGTTCCGCATGCTTCGTGGGGGGCTGGATATGCACGTCTTTGCGGAGCCCTTGAGTCATCAATTGCAATTGATGGGCATCATAAGGGAATGCCAGATAACGCTGATTGGAAGAATGACACCGAACCTTTCAAACGGAATGATATTAAGGAATTTGAAAACATTGTAAATGTTTTTATTAGTGACACTAAAATTAATGAGGCGGAGATAAAAATTCCGAATATTTTAGAATTGGCAGGCGAATTCAGCAAGTCAAAACGTGAAATTTTTATAAGGTATCTTTTCAGCTCGCTAACCGACAGCGATTGGCTTTCTACAGAAGAACATTTCGAACAAGAAAAATTTAAAATGCGTGTTAGTTCTTCATTACCAGTAGATGAGATGATACAAAAACTTGAAAATGAGTTTTCAAAAAAATCCCGAAATGGTGAAATCAACCAATTGCGGAACGCTGCTCGTGATGAAGTTCTTAAAAAATCCGATATGCCATGTGGATTTTATTCATTAGCCCTTCCAACCGGAATGGGAAAGACTCTGACTTCAATGGCGTGGGCGCTGAAACACTCCAAAATTAATGGTTTAAAACGAATAATAATCGTTTTGCCATTCGTAAATATTATTGATCAGACTGCCGATATTTTCAAAAAAATTTTTGGTCACGAGTTTATTCTTGAACATCATTCCAGCTATAATGAAAATAATTTTAAATGCGATAGTGAATTAGAAAATTATTCTGATACTCAGAAAAGGAAAGAACTGGCCTGTGAAAATTGGGACTATCCCGTAATCGTAACTACGACAGTTCAATTTTTTGAATCGCTTTTTAGTAACAAACCTTCAAAATGTCGCAAAATTCATAATATTGCGGAGTCCGTGGTTATATTCGATGAAGTGCAAACGCTTCCGAAGGAAGTAATATTGCCTACCCTGCAAATACTTAAAGATGTTCAGGCAATTATGAATCCTGACGGAATTTATTATCAAGGACTCTATTC
>CAZJFS010000012.1:39749-48416 GCA_964545075.1 uncultured bacterium | reverse complement strand
GTTATGCGTTAAATGCCTTATTTAATATCTCTTCGAAATAGGTCGCGCCGGATGCTCCGTCGACGTTTATTCCGAGTTCGCGCAAAAAATTTCTGGCTTTTTTCTCGTCTTCGGCCGAGGGAATCCTGGCTTCGATATAGGTTCCGAAATTTTTCACCTCATCTACGACTATATCCAGGTTAGGCATATTCGCGATCTTGAATTTATACCGGCGTTTCTCGCTGGTGACGGCGTTCGAATAGCCAAGATATAATAGGACCTCCGCGAATTTCCTGTGTATCGGGAAATCTATGCGCGGCCTTTGAAATGAAAGTTTGCGCGGCCCTTTATAAGTTAAGATGAGTTCGCCGTTTTCTTCGCGTATCCTTAAAAGCTCGTCGCTTTCGGTGAAATTAAGTCCCGGCGCTACGTAATATTTATCGACGAGATGCCTTTCACTGACAAGTTCGGCGCCGTATTCCTTCAATTTTTTGAGAGGAACGTTAAAAGCGCTTCTTATCTTGAATTCGAAATTGTCGATCTTATCGTAGGTTTCGCCGAAGGGCGCGAATTCGTTGTTGATTATGAGATTCGCTCCATTTTTAGTTATTTCGATGTGTTTTTCGTACATTGGCTGGACGGTTCCGACGTATTGAAGAATTATTCCTTCGAAGTCCTGGCCGGTCTTGCCGATATCGCGCATGAGCCTTCTTACGAGTTTTCCGTGGAGGTTGGCTTCTATAAAAACCGAATAGTCATAGAGGTTTTCAAATGTTTCGTGGAGCGAGAAAATCCCTTCGACTATGAGCATGCGCGTTGGTTTGACCTCGGTATAACCTGTCACGGTGCCTTTTTCGAGCGATCGTTTGGGGCGCATTATTGTTTTCCCTTCTTTGAGTTCACGCAGGTGCGTATAAGCAAGATCCAGGTTTATAGCGCGCGGATCGTCGAAGTTCGAGTTAAGGTTTTCGTTGATCCAGGTTCTGTCCTTATAATAATCGTCGAGCGTGAATATCACCGCGTCGGGAAACCATGACAGCAGTTCCCGTGATATGAACGTTTTCCCTGAGCCTGAGCCGCCCGCTATGCCTACGACGAGCCGCTCGCTCTCCTTTAAAAGCCTGGAAACCTCCGTCTTGACCTTTTTCATGCCTTCGTCTTTGTTGGCGGCCGTTTTGCTTCTTATGAACTCGAGGAAAATTTGAAGGTTCGGCCGGGTCTCGAAGTGCGAGAATCCCATCTCGAGGAAAAAATTGCGAGCGCTTTCCCGGTCCTTTTCTTCGTTATAATAAACCTTGATGATACTTCCGAAACCTGAAATGTCATCTTTCGTCATGCGGAAGGGCCTGCTGTAAAAGGTGCGCTTTTTTGAAAGCGCCGCGAGCCTTTTAAAGCCGACGGCCGGGATCATTTGGTATATATTTTCGTCGACGACGGATGTTATTTCGGAAAAGGCGGCCCAGTCGCTGCTGCTTTCAGATAGAACCGTGAAGGTCATATGGTGGTTTTCTCCGCCGTTGGCGTCTATTTCGTGCCGAAGCCTTATGGCGTGCTTGGAAATGCTGGATTCCATATCCATATTGCGGAAATAAACGTCGTTCTGGCGGATGTTTATGTCATGCCTGAACGACGCGGCCTCCATTTTCGCTTCGAAGGCTCTGGCCTCGTCCTTTGTTAATATGACCTTGAATTTGTTCGTCGAATCGGCCGCCATATTCTTTTACGCTCCGCTCTTGGCTGAAAGCATGGTTTGAAGAGCGTTCAACGCTTTATCGAGAGCCGCGGGCGCCGCATCGGGGTTTTTCCCTCCGGCCATGGCCATATTCGGTTTTCCGCCGCCGCCGCCGCCGCAGAGCTTCGCTATCTCGCCGATGAGTTTCCCGACGTGGATGCCCGCCTTTACTGCGTCATCCGAGGCCTTGCCGGCGAATATGACTTTCGGGTCGATCCTTGAAGATATTACCACTACGCCGCTTTTTATGCGGTCTAAAAGTATGTCGCATACGCCGCGTATATCGTCCTCGGTTATGCCGTCGAGAGACGCCACTATGAGCTTGAATTCGCCGGCCGGGATGGCTTTATCGACTAACGTTTTCGCTTTTATTACCGCGAGCTGGCGTTTGAGCGTCATATTTTCTTTTTCGGCCTCTTTAAAATGAACCGTCATTTTATTTACCGTTTCCTCGACCTCGGCTATCGAGCATTTTAGTGATCCGGAAAGCCTTTTGAATTTTTCTTCGAGATCGTTGAAGTATTCGAACGCCTCGTCGGCCACGAGCGCTTCGATACGCCTTATGCCTGCCGCGAGAGCCGTTTCTGATATTATTTTAATCATGCCTATCTGGCCGGTGTTGGAGACGTGCGTACCGCCGCAGAGTTCTTTCGAATAATCTCCGACCGATACGACGCGCACGGTGTCTCCGTATTTTTCATCGAAGAGCGCCATGGCGCCCTCGGCCTGAGCTTGATCAAGCGTTGATAGCTTGGTTTCGACGTTCAGGCACTGTTTGACGATGGAATTAGCGCTTTTTTCAATGCTTTCGACGATCTCCGGATCGACCGCTTCATAGTGCGTGAAATCGAATCTGAGTCTTCCCGCTTCGACCTTGGAACCGGACTGTTTGACATGCCCGCCGAGCGCGTTCCTTAAAGCCGCATGTAAAATGTGGGTCGCAGTGTGCGCCGCGCGTATCTGAGAGCGTTTTTCACTGACCGCGGTCGTGACCTTGTCGCCGGCGCTCAACGAGCCTGACGTTACGCGGCAGACGTGAGCGAAAAGGCTGGCGTGCGGTTTATATGTGTTTAATACTTCGAGCGTGCATTTATCGTTTGAGATCGAGCCGCAATCGCCTATCTGGCCGCCCGATTCGGCGTAAAGAGAAGTGACGTCGAGATAGATCTCGCACTCGTCGCCGGTCGACGCGGAAGGAATTTTTATGCCGTCCTTGGAGATGAGCAGGACCGAGCCGGAAGCGCTGTCGCCGTCGTATCCGACGAATTTGGTTTTTATCTGTTTAGCTAAAAGCTCATCGAAAACGCTTGCGCCGCCCATTTCTTTGGCGGCAGCGACATGCGACGACTTGGAACGCGCGCGTTCTCTCTGGCCCTCCATTTCGATTTTAAATTCTTCAACGTTAACTTCTATATTATGTTCCTTCGCTATCTCGACTGTTAATTCAAGAGGGAATCCGTAAGTGTCCGAGAGCATGAACGCTTCGCGGCCGGTGATGCTTTCGCGCGAGGCGGTTTTCTTCGTTATGATATCTTCGAGTATTTTCGAACCCGTGTCGAGCGTCTGCTGGAATTTTTCTTCTTCGGCCTGGACCATTTTCGAAAGCGATTCGCGCTGCCGGGTGATCTCGGCATAGCCGCCCTTTAATAAAGAGATCACGACGGGCACGAGTTTGTGCATGAATGTGCCTTTTATGCCGAGAAGTTTTCCGTGCCTTATAGCCCGTCTCATAAGCCTTCTGATGACATACCCGCGTCCTTCGTTGCTCGGGAATATTCCGTCCGCCATAGCCACCGTTACGGCGCGGGCGTGATCGGCGATTATTCTGAAGGATATGTCTTTGTCGCCGTAATAACCGTAATCTACGCTGGCGAGATCTTCTACATATGTTATGAGGGGTTTTATAAGATCTGTCTCAAAATTTGTCGTGACTCCCTGCGCTATGGATGCGACCCTTTCCAGGCCCATTCCGGTGTCTATATTTTTTCTTGGAAGATCTTCGAGGGTGCCGTCGGCTTTCCTGTCGTATTGAGTAAAAACGAGGTTCCAGAACTCGATATACCTGTCGCAATCGCAGCCGACGAAGCAGTTGGCCTTTTTGCATCCGCGCGCCTCGCCCATGTCGATATATATCTCCGAGCAGGGGCCGCAGGGGCCGGTATCGCCCATCTTCCAGAAGTTATCTTTTTCGCCGAGCCGGACTATTCTTTTGGCGTCGAGGCCCATTTCTTTATTCCATATTTCGAATGTTTCGTCGTCTTTTTCGTATATCGAAACATACAGCCTTTCCCGGTCGAATTTAAGGACCTCGGTCACGAACTCCCACGCCCACTGTATGGCTTCGCGCTTGAAGTAATCGCCGAACGAGAAATTTCCGAGCATTTCAAAAAAAGTCTGGTGTCTCGCGGTGCGCCCTACGTTGCCAAGATCGGTTTCCCTGAGGCATTTTTGGCATGAGGCGGCGCGGCGGTTGTCGTCGGTGAGGCCTTTTCCGAAGAACTGGTCCTTGAAAGGAACCATGCCGGCGGATGTGAATAAAAGCGTTGAATCGCCGTGCGGTATAAGCGATGCCGAAGGTTTTATCTGATGTCCCTTCTTTTTGAAAAAATTTAAAAATTCTCTTCTAATAGTGTCGCCGTTCATTTCTGGTGGTCTCCTTCTGATACTTTGTAATTTTTTATTTTATATAAGTTATCAATATAATAAAAATTTCCGCTTTATTTTAGCAAATTACTCGCGGATTGTCAAATAAAAGAGCGCCTGATTTGGTCCATATCGCATAAATCATTCAGGCGTCATGTGAATTTAGTGAAAATTTGGCGTTTTTGTTTCGGCGCGCTTGAATTCCGCGGCTTTAAAAAAGTGAAGGCGGCTTAATTAGCCGCCTTCATCAATCATTTTTATGTCTCACGGTTTTAAAATCATTTTAAAACCGTGAAATTTATTTTTCAAGAAACCGTTATTGCGACCTTCTCGATTCAACGTTAAGGACGTTCGTCCTCATGAGAGTATGCAGGATAACGATAGGAAATTTGATAACGGTGGCGTTTCCCTTGCCGTCTTTTGCGATCAGGAACATGAACGGTTTGGTGGCGTCTTCCAGGTTAGCCGGAAGCGTTGGATTTCTGAACTGCCCGTTAGCCGTGAGCACGATTCCATCCGCTTTCCAGCTGTTCATAACTTCACTCAAAGTTTCAGCATCTCCGAGGTTTTTGGTGTCGATATAACAGTTTGAACCTGCCATTGCGGTTGCGTTCTGGGCGCATGGCGAAGGAGTGATATCGCCGTCGACATTGTCGGCTATGGTTATTTCAAACTTGGTCCTTGATTTTTCGATAAGTTCAAGCGTATCGCCGCCCGAGCCTTTAACGATCTGGTCGAAATCGTAATATGCGATGTTTATGGGCGAATAGTTGTCATATAACGGCGATATTCCGACATTTTTACCATTATATTTAACGACGTATCCGGGCTGGCCGTCTACCTGGCCGATCGCGATATCCGGATCGTTGGTCAGAGGAGTAAATTGTTTGTGCTTGTTTATGTCGGATACGGCCCCTGAGAATAAAGGATTGCTCTGATTGGCTATGGTGGCGTCCGTGTTGTCAAGATTGAAATCGTTGGCGAACGCGTCGGCCGTTCCGAAAGTCTTAAACTTGAGTTTGCCGGGGTTTGCAGGATCTCTATCGAGTATGTCGTTATACGAAGTATGGAATCCCTTATGACCGGTGTAGTTGTTGTTCACCTTAACATCGGGGCCTGTAGCGTTTATGGCATATTTACGTTTGATGCTGTCGCGTGATCTTAGCGCGGTAAATGTAATGGTCGGTGCGTCGTTATCCGTGACCGTTAAATATGCCGGAGCGTTCGTGCATTCCACTTCGTTCGCTTTTCCGGCCTCGTTTACGACGCTCTTGGTCCTTGCGACATTTATCTCGTCGGTGCCCTGGTTGTTATTGGCGTCGCCTATGATGTTACCGGAAGCGTCCGCGCCGACCGCGTACATAGGAAGGCATCCGACCATATCATAAGGTATATCGTTCGATCCGAGGTCTCCGCGATCGACATTCGATCCAGCGGGCGGGGCTTCAACGATAAAGGCCGCCTGCCTGAAAGGAGCCGTTCCATAGCCGGGATATTGACTGATTGATGCCGTGCCCGTGGTTAACGGATCGGCGCCCTGGACCTGGCCTGGTGCTTTCGCATTCGGCTTAGGCGTTATCGTTCTTAAAAGCACTTTTTCAACCATGTCCCTTGTAAATGACATTTCGCTATCCGAGATTGTTTTGGTGGGAACTTCTTTCTCGTTAAGAGAAGCGACATTTTTACCAAGCAAGGCTTTTAATTTGGCAGTGTCTTTTAAAGACGTGTTAGGGTTATTATCGGATACGATGAAGTTTATGTCTTCAGGGTATGGATCGCCAGTGGTGCCGCCGGTGAATTTGATGCCGGAGGCAGGCGCTTTTCCATCTGGAAGAGCGTCAGCGGGATTGGGGTTAGGACTCGTGGCGGTAGGGGCGTTTCCGGAAAAATATGCTTGCGGAGCCTGCTTATCCCTGACGATGATCGGGTATCCGGCAGGTTGGGTAAGCGTATCATTGGTCGCAGCCCAGTTTTCGGATTTATATAACGTGCTTATCGGTTCGCTGCTGTCTGCTACGAGGTCGTAGTAGGCATCCTTCTTGACGCCTTTATCATCTACTATGGTTGATCTGGCTTCCCACTTTAATGTCGGAGCCTTGAATTTTATGTATAAGTAATAATTGCCGGGAGTGAGAGGCATATCGAACGCATATTGAAGTTTGACTGTAACCTTGAAATTTCTATCGGTTTTCTGAAGGCCTTCATCCCACGTGACTGCATTGATATTGGTTCCGGGGAAAGGCTTAATATCGGAAAGCCTGCCTTTGGCAATCAGAATGTCTGGAATTCTTCTGGTATCCCATGCTTCTGTTATGGTTCCGTCGATCTTTGTTCCGCACCTGTATTTAGCGGAGACTTCGGAGGTGTTGGAATCCTCGGCCGCGAGATACCATTCATATTCGACGCATGCAAGATCGGCGTAATTGAGCGATTTTTTAGGATCTGAAGTGGTTCCGACGCCTTCTATCCACATGGGTACCGTCGGACTGGTGCCAAAAATTTTGGCGCCATTTGGAGATGTGCCGATGATATTTGTCAGCATCGGCGGAATGATCTGAGGCGCTTCGCCGAAATTTCTCAGTTTCGTTTCGGTCGTCGTCGCGCCAGCGGCTAATTTTGAGTTTGTAGGTTCGTCGAGGTAGCCTTTCGTATAATCTTCGCCTATGCCGTTAAACGCCTGCGGGATTCCCCAGCCGAGCTTGGCGTCAAATATATTTTTGGGATAATCCCATACGCCTATGCCGTTGAATGTTTTCATCATGTTCTCATCGACGGTCTTCGTTTTATCGAGTTTCTCGTGATCGATCGAACTGATGAATTTTAAGTCGGCGGTGGCGGTCCATATTTGAACGGAGTTTTCGTCAACCGCAGCGGGGCCGTCTATTTTAATGTTGGATATATATCTGTTGGCTTCAGGTTTTTTAGCGGTTACGACAACGTATCTTTCGCCTACGAAATCTTCGTCGCCTTCTCTGCCGTCAAACATTTTTACGCCGTTTTTAGTGATGATGGTGCCGCCGTTACCAGGGGTGCCGCCGCCCGCGCCGTCATCGAAGAATGAATACCATATCGTTCCGTCGTTGCACTGGCCTTTACGGTCCGTTATGTATGAAGGGTAACCGAGGACGGTATAATCCCATCTTTTAGATGATACTACAAGGCTTACCTTATATACGCCGGGTTCTTTCGGCGTGAACGCGAAATCAGGATATGCTTCTCCCGCCAGAGGGTCTTCATCCTTAGGTGCCCTGTCCGCGTTAATGCCTCTGGTGCAGTACCATTTGTCGCCGAAATTGATGGCGGCGGCTCTGGGGCCTTTATTCGGGGCTCCGGGGCCATTCCAGCCGGGAGGAGTGCCGGACACCGGCTCTAATTTAACATCTCTATCAACGGTTACGGTTGTTTTAACGCCGTTGACGATTTTGATGGTATCGACTTTTGTTTTAAAAGATGTATCGTATGATTCGAGGGCGATGGTTTTTTTCATCGGCTCGAGCATTTCAACGTGCCAGTAATAGCAGGAAGTAGCGGGACGGACCGCGAAATCGAATCCGCCTTTTATGCCGTTGCCGTTTTCGTCTTGAAGAGCGGAACCGGATTTTATATTTTTTCTGACGGCATCTTGCGAGAACTCCAGCGGCGCGTTTTCCATATGGCAGCGGTACTGTTTATCTTCTTCTACAAGATCCGCGGCGACGAATTTTTCGCCGAGGACTCCGCCGTCTTTGGTAGTGAAAGCGGCGTCTTTGACTTTTACGTTCTGTTTGCCGGCGTCGTTCGCCGATACTATGTCGATGCACATTTTTTCATCGATACCGGTAGGCGGACCCGCGAGGTTGATGGTAGCCAGAGCGACCTTGATGCTGCTGGCGGGCTTTCCGGTTTTATATGCTACATGGAGCAGATTTGGTTTTTCTCCCGGGCTTGGATGTAAACGAGTAACGGCGTTTTCATCCCTGAAAACTTCCCAGTACATAAGATCTTCGGTTGCTACTGTAAAATCGTTGACCTTGGTATTGGTTTTGTTGTAATATTCTATCTGCCATAGTTCCGTGGAAGCGCGATCGTTGAGTCTGCGCCACCAGCCGTATGTTTTGATATCTTGCCCGAATGTGGGCGATTTTGGGTCCGGGTCTTTTTCAAACACAGGCTGACCGGTGCTGAGGTCGACAACTAATTGCGGGTGTTGAACATTTCCACCGCCAACCGGTATAGCGGCGGGATCGGTTTTAGCTTTTATCGGATCTTTTTCGATGTTGGAATATGAGGCGGCCTGAGGATATAAATTGATGGTGGTGGCCGCGTCAAATTGG
>CAZJFS010000012.1:0-39739 GCA_964545075.1 uncultured bacterium | reverse complement strand
ACACGATCTCCTGCGTGGGCTTATGTGCTTTTGCTGCCGCTTCCATCGCCCGCTATTGCTTTAACGTCCTTATCGACTTTTATTATGCCGCCGGAATCAACTATGTATCCTTTCATTTTGTCCCATCTGATTTTTTTTTCTTTCGTTGGATCGAATTGTTGATTGCCGCCCGGCTCCTGAAGAAGCATATAACGAACGCCGCCGGCGCCGTCCCACTGATCGGCTACCGCGAAACCTATTACTTCCCAGCCGTCATAGGTCCAGGGAGACGTGTAGACATAATCATCTATGGCGTTTTTGGTGGCCGCGCCCATGCTGAAAGTATCCAGTTTGCCATTTTTAAGCTGTGACGGGTCAAGCGCGGTGAAATCAACGCTGTCCGCCTGCGGTATGCCGAAAGTATTTCCGGAAACGAGTCTGATCGTGCCTTTTTTTATTTTCTGTTCCGGCAGAGACGAGAAAACGTAACGCCTTCCGGCGCCAGTCGTTGTAAAACCAAGCTGAAATCCAGTTTTAATGTCGACAGTCGTTTCATTGAGAGCGCCGGGGTGAAAAGCTTCGCCGCAACCCGTTGCGCGCCGGCGTTTATATTGAGTATTCGTCGTGTTGAAAACGTCTTCGAATTTATCCTGGACGGTACCCGGAACTATGGTCGCATCGAGAGCGAGTTTCGGAACCAGCGCGCCGGCCGGGACATATTCCGGGGCGACAAAGTGGCTTATCCACAAATTGATGCGCTGAACTTTAACGTCATATTTGATCTGCCAGGTGACCGTGCTGTTGCTGCAATTTATGACCTGACTGGGGGTTTTCCAGTCCAACCTTCCGACGTACCAGTAATCCAGGGGAATACGCCTTATATCGCCAGTCCTGCCGGGGTATTTATTTTCATAATTGGCCTTGATGGCGGCGGGAGGAAGCGGGGGCGCGAAGCTGTTAGCCAAAGGAAATGTGGCTTGAACAGCACAAAAATGATCATCAGGAACGGCTTTTTGTGATTGCGCGGTGAATTTCTGCGGTTGCGCGTCGTGCAACGATCTGGTCGGGTTGTCGCAGTGATTTAAAACGTCGTGAAATCCTTCGCCGTTAACATTGGCGAAGCCGACTATGCCTTCCGCTTCAGGCGGATCGACGGGAAAATATTTATCCTTGAGTTTGGGATCGGTTAAATTGATAAGGCCGTGATCGAGTTTTCCGGCCAGAACGTAAATGTTTCTGAACTGGTCAACGGCGAGCGATTCGTAAGAATTCATTTTCGGCTCGCCGGTAGCCGGATCCAGCGTGACGCCGTCTCCGAAAAGCTTAAAGCCGTCCGTTTGCGGTTGGCCGCGTACACCATTCACTATTTTTTGGTTCGCGTACACGCCCATACGCGTTCCTTCGCCTATCATAACGTAAACTTCGCCGTTACGGCTGTAAACTGTGTCATCCGCATAAACATCATTAATAACTACGAGGGTAAATAAATTAATGATAACTGATAATGATAATAGTAATAACAGAGATTTCTTTAACATAAATCAACACCGCCCTTTCTTTTTATGAAATAATTAAATAAATTAACATTGTTTTCAATGTTAAATAAAAACAATCTTCTAATTCAATTATATATTTTAAAGACAACTTAGTCAAGTAAGTTTGAATAAAAATTCATATCACTTGTTCTTTGATGAAGTTGAATCCAGAATAACTTCGCTTATCGTTTCGGCTTTTTCCTTGGATATTCCATTTTTAACCATTATGGATATAACGGTAAGCCATGTCAAGTCGGTGTCGCCGTAAAAAACGGGGGACAACGTCGTTTCGATCAATTGATCAAGGTGAGCTATGTAATCTTTACTATGATAATTTTTGGAGATATCTTCTTTTTCACGGTCTTTGTTCATCTTTTGAAGCATTTTAACGTATTCGGTTTCATTATATTCCGGATTGCGGGTTTTTACAACATCTTTTGCCATTCCGGATTCAAGAGTTCTTAATATTCCAAGTGCCTTTGAATAATCCGGGCCATTTTTCAACAGTTCTTCAAGGTCGGAATTGGCCCTGGTTTTTTCTTCGACGCTTTTTTCAACGGTTTTCTTTTTTTCTGGTTTGCCTGAAAAATAATTGCTGTTGACTACGGCTTTGACGCCTTTTTTCTTGGCGGCAAGTTTTATCGTTTCTTTTATTTCCAAAGTGATTTCTTCGAATTTTTTCGCGGTTTCTTCCGGAGTGAGGTAATAGACTTTCAAAAGCGAGCGCTGGATCTTTTCATAAGAATCCAATAGACCCGAAAGCGTTTTGCTTTTTTTCTCGATCTCTATGTCATATTTTGTTTGTATGCTTCCCAATAAATTATTTCTTTCAATGATCAGTTTCTTTTTATCTTCATTTTTGGCGGCTTTTGATATTTCGGCTTCGAAAGTTTCATTTATGGGAGCGGATTCGACCGCTTTCTGGTATTCAAGTCTTTTCATTTCCGTTTTTAAAACGTCTATCTCGCCTTTCATGCGTTTTATCTCGGAAGCCTGCCCTTCGAATAATTTTTTGAAATCGTTATTTCTGGCTTGAGTTATTTTTAAAAAGTCGTCATAGGTCGTTTCTTTTTTTGGGGGTTTGATAAAAAGCCCGACTTTTTCATCGTAATATTGCATCATTGGATGCAGCGCATAAACCGCTGCTATGTCTATCGTGGCTATGTAAGCATCGCCTTTTTCGTCCGCTTTTGCAACCGCGTTTGGTTCTTCTGGATCTGGTTCGGCCCTGCAGAAATTAAATGGCGTCGCAAGTAAAATAATTGAAATAAGGATCAATACCAGCCCGAAATTAAACTTCTTCATAAAAAATTCCCCCTGTATTTTTTTGGATATTATTATTTTTCAAATTTAATGCCAAGCGATTCGATAAAATCTAGTGTTTCTTTTTTCGATCCAGGCGTTTTTTTTATTTTGGCGTAGTTTTCATATCCGGCATCTTCCATTGCCCTTTTTTTATCTTCCAAGTTCATGGGCCGCATGATTATCTGCTTTTGAACGGGAACGACCCTGACCGGCTTTTTATCGCCGGAGATGGGGCACATATTTTCGCACATTCCGCAGCCTATGCAGAATTTTCTCCAAGTCTTCGGAACCCGGACATCGTTTTCAAATTTCATATAAATGGCTCCGGTCGGGCAGGCTTCAGCGCATGCTGAACAGTCTTGTTTGTTTTTGTAGGCGACGCATTCGGTGTTAGGCCCGCTGTTTAAAACCACGAGCCCGATCACGAGATTTTTTTTGGCCTCGAGTTTCTGGTAGCGGAGCGCGCCCGTCGGGCATACTTCGGCGCAAGCCGTGCAATCGTTGGCGCAGTAACTTTTCGAAAAATCCAGCATCGGTTTTGAAAGGCCGATCAAACCATTTTCAAGGCCGGCCGGTTTTATTACTCCGGTCGGGCAGACGGAAACGCAAAGGTGGCATGCGGAACATTTTGAAAAGAAATTGTCCGCGGTAACGGCTCCGGGCGGGATCACGGTTCTGGTTTTAAATCCGGCGTTGGCGGGGCCGATTTTTTTAAAAGCGCTTGAAACGAATACGCCCGCGCACGCCATGGAAAAATATTTCAGCATGGCCCTGCGTCCGGGGTCTTCAACAGCCGTGGAAACTATGCCGGATACGCCAGTCTCTTCATCGCTTTCAATCGTTTCAAAGGGATAATCGTGTTCGATCTTTAACGATCGCGAAGGACATGTGTCGAGGCATTCGAAGCATGTGACGCAGAGTTCTTTGTTTATTTCGCCCTTTTTTATGCAGAGCGAAGGGCAGACTTTTTCACATTTTCCGCATAAATTGCAGGTTGCGTCCTTTTTTATGCCGATGAAAGAGTTTTTAAAAAGCAGAGTGAAAACGGCGCCCGAAGGGCATATCACCGCGCAGAACCAGCGCGGCCTTAATATGGATGAAACCGTTATTAAAAGCGTGAAAAAAACTGCGTATGCGAGATCGAAACCGGGCGTCGCGTCGAAATATTCGATCTGGATATATCCGCCGGCGTCGAGATACGATGAGAACGGCCTGAGAAAAAAATATATGAGCGGTGAAATCACTCCGGCGAACATTTTTCCGAAGTTCGTGAAATGATCAAATCCGCCCCAAATGGTTGAAACTGAAAACGCGGCCGAAAATACGCATAGGAACATTATTAAAACTCTCAGATAGGGATAAGTTTTCGCCGCCTCTTTTTTTATTTTGAACGCGTTGGAAATTTTAAAGAAAATATCCTGGATGAAGCCGAGCGGGCACAGGTATGAGCAGTAGAACCTGCCGGCGAAAAGCGTCGATAATAATAAAATGACCGCCATTACTCGAAAATAAGGCGTGACGTTAGACGACATGGACGAAAGGCACGGAAAGATATGGAACGAATTATAAAGCGCGCCGGCCCATTTTAATTTCAATAAATTAAAAAACAACAGGGCGGAGCAGGTAAAAAATAAAAGCTGAAATGCGGTTCTTATGATTTTTGTCATAGCGGATCTACCATTTTTCTTATATTTAACTTATCAAGCGCCATGGTTCCGCCGCCGAGTTTTTCGGCGATAGCGATGTGGCTTATTTTTAAGGGATCGTAACCTAAGAGCATAGCGGCCGCCGTATCGAGAGCCACCATATCGGTGCCTATGAGCTGGGTTGTTTCAAGCGCGGCGTCTTTGTCGGAAAGTCCTCGCGGACCGTGGGCGCTTATCACACGGTATGCGTCTATTACCGTAAGATCCGGCTTTCTGAAATTTGAAAATTCCGCTATACATTGTGAAAGGCCGTTCAGATGAAAAAAACGCCTGTCCCATATCGTTCCCATTAAATTTTTGAGCGCCGCGGTCATCTGAGTTCCGCCATGATGTTTTAATACGGGAACGTTTATAACCACGTCCGCTTCGATAAAAAGCTCATGGGCTTTTACGTCCTTTAATGTCGTGGCGCCTTTTATCGCTATGGTTTTATAATTTTTTTCCCTGTTGGCTGGTAAGACTATCGCATTGTTATCGAGCGCCGCTTTTTCAATTCCGCTTTTCAGGTAGCAATCTCTCCAGAACTCGCATGTGTTATCAAAAACATATACCTTTTTCGCGCCTTCTTTATAGCAAAGTTCGATGATTCTGGCGATAAGTTCAGGCTGCGTGTTCGCGCCTTCGGCAGGAGTTCTTGCCCATCCGATATTAGGTTTTATGACGACGAGCTGGCCTTTTTTTACGAATCTGGACATTCCTCCGAGTTCTTTTATTCCGGCTTCGAACATTTTCGCCGGCGCGGAGTTTTTCAGCGCGACGATATCGGCGGCGCCTGAAGATTTAAACGATGCCCCGGCGAGCGCGGGCGTAAGATTTGAAACCGGTTCGAGCGCAAGCGCTAATCCGGCCGCGATACTCATTTTGATAAAATTTCTGCGCGTTAATTTCATAATATTTTTATGGCCGTGGTTTTTTTATCGAACTATGCCGCCGGCTTTTAAAAACTCCATAATGTCCGCATTCCGCCTATGGTTTTAATAATGCCCTGATACATATAATACGAGCCGACAAGGCCCGCCGCCATGCGCCCGATCGCTTTGGCATGCCTGTTTCCGCATAATGATCCGGCGAATGGTATGAATGTAAAGTATATTGAAGTCCCCACGAAAAATGAAATAAAAAATATTATCGCGGCAAACACTCCCGGACCGTTGGAAACTTCGAATATAGCTAAAAAAAATGGAGGGCACGGAGTGAGGGCCGTAAAAAAACCGAGAGATAAGCACATGCCTATATCCGCGGGCGTAAGCGACATTAACTTTTGATTGGGGCATGAGGCTTTATTATTGAAATGGGAGCCTTTTATGAAATAAAAAATCAGAAGCGAAGACAGCGCTATAAAAGAAAGTCCGGTTAAAAGATCCCGCACCACGATGTTTTGAAATACAGGTCTCGTGACGTACCATGCCAGAATTCCCGTAAGGATATATCCCGCAAGCCTGCCTATGAGAAAATTTATCAGAATTAAAAAATTTTTAGATATTCCGCGCCCTTCGCCCAAGACAAACGGAATCAGAGCGGGAGCGCAGGTGAAAAGGCACGTGACGCCGCTTGAAATGCCTAATAAAAAAGCTTTTACAATAATTTCAATCATAATGGAAATGATTATATCATTTTTATTGGTATTTTTCAATCTTTCGCAAGTTTTTGAAAATTATGATGCGGGGAAGTCAATAGTCCGTGTTTATGGTAATTTTAGGTTTTCGTAATTGACTTATCGCGCTTTATTATATATAATTAAAGTGGGAATGTTATAAAAACAAAAAGGATAAAAACAGTCTCTAATTTGAATTTGTGCTAGCGGCAGAGCGCTTATGGACCGGAAGGCGCTTTTTAATAGTTTCGACGTGGCCAATCGGTCGATGAAACAGAGGAACTTGATATGAAAAAAATTTTTTCAGCCATAATGATTGCTTTTGCTTGCTGCGCCGTGCTTTTTATAAGTTTGGCTTTATTTTCCTTGGGCGTCGCTTTATTTTCGGGACGCGGACCGGCGTATTCGCAAAGCGGCGCCTGCGTTGAAAACACTTGTGAAAGTTGTCCTCTGGCGAACGATTGCGTCGAGCCGCCGAACGTTATAAGGGCCGAATCCAACAGCAAAACCGTTCTATTGAATCCGGCGGATTTAAAAGGCGGCGCGAAAAACTTCTGCGTAGATTGCCAGCTTTTTTATGCGTGCGGTAAAGAATCGAATATCGATATGTCCGACCTTTGTCTTGACGCGGACCCGTTTAAATTAACGGACGATCCTTTTAAAGAAGCCGATGAATCTTTCAATTCGTTAAAAGCTTCGGTCGCTTCGGAATCCGGCGGTTATTCAGTCAGGGTATCCGGCGATCCGGGTACGCTCGAAAAATTATCAAAGCAATTAAGCGCCAGATTCGGGTTGAATGAAAACAAAAATACCTTTTGTGATATCGCTATGACAGGTTCGGAGCTTGTGATAAAAATTAACGAAGACGCAAAGCCTGGAAAAAATGAATTCCCATTTTAAGAAAGGGCGGAAATTTATTATGTTAAAAAACTTGATTAAGATAAATTTTTTTATGATCGCGCTGGCGCTTTTTTTCGTATGCGTTATATGCCCGGACGGAGCCGCGGGCAAGGATATACCTATTCCAGACGGCATCAAGAGCGAGCCGGAACTTATGATCGCGGTCCGGGCCGGAAATATGGAAAAGGCGGCTCAGCTTATAAAAAGCGGCGTGAATGTTAACGAGACTGATAACATGGATAATACTGCGCTGCATCTGGCGGTTGAAAAAAGCGATCTTAAGCTGGTCGCGCTGCTCCTGGAATCCGGAGCGAATATAAACGCCCAGGGTTATA
The DNA here is from genome assembly GCA_964545075.1 of uncultured bacterium. Classification (GTDB taxonomy): domain Bacteria; phylum Muiribacteriota; class UBA9980; order UBA9980; family UBA9980; genus DAOPXV01. The sequence continues at coordinate 32,385 of CAZJFS010000012.1, read as the reverse complement.
ATATCAGGACGCCGTTAATTATCGCGGCTGAAAAAGGCGATATGAAAATGATCCGGCTCCTTGTTGAAAAGGGCGCCGATATAAGCACCAGGGACGATGTTGAAAGAACGCCCCTGCATCTTGTCGTTCTCGTGAAAAATAATGAGGCCGCTAAATATTTAATTGAAAAAGGGGCGGATATTAACGCAAAAGATAAGACTTTCATGAATCCGATACTTCAAGCCGTAAAATCGGATAATATTGAAATGGCTAAATTTTTGGTTGAAAAAGGGGCGGATATTTCATTGAAGGATTATATCGGCCATACGCTTCTTCACAAGGCAGCGGAGCTGGACAGGTATGAAATAGCGAAGCTTTTGATTGAAAAAGGCGCGGGAGTGAATGAAAAAGACTCGTTCGGCAATACGCCGCTAAATATCGCCGGCATTAAAAATTCATATAAAACCGCGGAATTATTGATAAAAAGCGGCGCCGATCTCAACGCGAAAAATATTCATAATCAAAATACGCTACAGCTTACGGTGGATGCCGGCAGCTGTAAAACCGCGCAATTACTTATAGATAGCGGCGCCGACGTTAATCTGGTTTCATTGAACGATCTTATAGTTTCATGCCTTGGAAATTTATATAAGGTGGACGAAAAAGAAATGCAAAACGCGAGCGATCCGAAAATGAAAGAAGCTTATCAAATTATGGAGTCCACATATAAAAATAATTTCAACAAACATTTTGAAGCCGTGAAATTGTTAATAGAAAACGGCGCGGATATAAACGGCTATAATAAAAGCTGTGAAAGGGTTTATGGAAGATTGTCGCCGATACATACGGCGTCATCGAGCGGCCGCTATGAGTTCGTAAAGCTATTGATCGATAAAAAGGCGGACGTCAATATGAAAACAAACGGTGGCGTAACACCTATATATCTCGCAGCCGGCTACGGCCATACGGAAGTAGTAAAGTTGCTTATAGACAGCGGCGCGGATATAAACGTGAAGACTGATAAGGGCAGGACGCCTTTGAGTATAAGCGCTGAAAACGGTCACTTTGAAGTCGTGAAGTTGCTGGTTGAAAAAAAAGCTGATATCAACGCCCGGAACTTTCGCGGCCAGTCGCCTTTAGCTTTAGCTATTTTGAAAGGCGACCAGAAGCTCGTTGACTTTTTAAAAAAAAATGGCGCTTTGAAGTAAAGAGGCTACGCGCCCGGAATGAATGTGAATGTGTTATTAGTTTTGAGCCGGCACTTCTTCTTCTTCTACGCGGTGGGTCCGTTCATAATCGACGTTTCTCGATTTAGTGATAGCTTTGGTCATAATATCCATTTTAGCTTGCGGCACTGAATACGATCTTAAAATTTTTTCGAGAACTTTGATCGTTAAATCCTCTCCGCCATGGGCGAACATCCGGTTTGAATACATTGCAATGCCTTTTCTCATGATTGATTCGACGAACGCGCCGCGTTTAGTATAAACCTCTTTACAATTTTCTGAGATGCCGTCCGTATTTTTTCCGGCTTCCAAGCCGTCCGTGTTTTCAAAAAGTTTTCCGGAATAAACTTCGGCTATGGCGGCGTTTGGCGAGTATGGATCTTCCCGCATGTAGTTTTCGGGCTTGATATCTTTCGGCGGCGTGAAGGGATGAATGGCGGATGAATTTAAAACAACGTCGATCTGGTTTTCCGCCGCCACGTCTTTTAATGCGGTATTGATTTCCACCGCTATTTCATTTAAAATTTCAAGGCCGGCCTTTTTGTCAAGATAATCTATTTTGTGATTGGAATGGGATATTTCGCTTACACGGTCATTTATCTGGGCTTTCCTGTCATCGTATTTCTTTTTGGCGCTGTAATAGCGGCTGTCGATATCCGAAAGAGCGTTCCGATATTTTTGCGTCCGCGTTTTTTTTTCGGCTTCGCTCTGAAGTCCGGTGTATTCTTCGGTATATTCACGGTTAATAACGTCCTGTTCGCGGCTTACTCCGACCCTTAATTTGGTTATCTCGGCTTCGATGGAACCAAGCTCCTGTTGAAGATTTTTAAGCTCGCCGCCGCTGGTTTCATTAAAATTTTTGTTTTTTTGCTGGCGTTCGGCGACCTCGTTTAAAAGTTCCTGTTTGTTAAGGCCTTTTTTAAGCGGTTTTATAAAAATGTCGTAATCGATCGAATAATATTGCATGAGAGGATGAAAAGCCATCAGTATGGATAAATCGACAAAGCCTATCCTGAGCTCCCGCGCGCCGGAATTTTTTTTGCGTTCGGCGCCCGTGGAAACCGCCGGTAATAGTAAAGATAACGTTAACAACGCCGCGCATACGAATTTCGTTTTTTGAGGTATCTTCATAATCATCACCATCCGCCGCAAAGGGGAAAATTTTTAAAATATCTTGAACTTGACATAATTGAAATATGACGCGTTATTCTTTCTTTTCTTCGCCGGGGCCCGGCTTTTTTTCGGCTTCACCGGCGGATATCGCCGCGTCGTTTTTTTTGTCGTCGTCGGTATCGCTCATGGATTTTTTAAATTCCTTTATGCTTTTTCCGATGGCGCCGCCGATCTGGGGAAGGCGCTGAGGGCCGAAAACGATAAGGGCTATTATTAAAATTACTATCAATTCAGAAGTTCCAAGGCCGAACATTAAATGCCTCCATTATTTAGTGGCTTTTATCACGTCAACAAGTTCTATGAGCGCGTCAAGGTCGAGAATGGCTTTTTCGGGAGTGTAATCGGATGCGATGTTAACCAGCTTTAAAAGTCTGTATTCCTTTCCGGTCATTTCAAATTCGATGAAAGGCTCGAGGTTTTTTATAACGCGCCTGAAATTTTCGCCGAGGGTTTTTTTCGCGTTTTCTTCCGAAACGTTCTGTATTATATATTTTGCGTCGAATTCGGCGTGGCCGATTTTGACTTCGGGAGAAAGATTTATTTTATCGAGAAGCTTGCTGACCACGTTTTCGGGCCTTATTAAAATCATATGCGGCGTGCCCATATTCACTTCGAATAAGATTTCGCCGACGTCGATGAAATCGACCTTTATATAGTGTTTTTTATAGTCGGCGTAAAGGCGGGGGCAAATTCTTGGCAGCGGTCCGGAATGCGGGCTGCTGTGGCTTGTCGGGTCGATGTCTTCCCTGATTATTTTTCCGCCCGTTTTTTCTTTAAGCTTTTCGAGAAATTCCTGCGCGGTCATGTGCTTACCTCCGTATAATAAAGACTACGGTTTTAATTTACACCGCCCTGCATTCTAAAACGAATGTGAAGGTATCCGATACCTTTCGTCGGCCGTTTATTATCTTAAGCGAATATGATTTCTTTTAAGGATTGATTTTATACTAAAAATTATAAAAAAGCAAGGGTTTTATCGGCCCGGTTTTTATGCGGCAACGGCCGTCCGCGTCAGAAATATCGGTCGAAACTGATTACGGCAAGGCGGTCCACGTGGCAGGCGTCATTTTAATATCACGAAAAGAGCGGAAACGAGAACAGTAAAAAGCAGCCCGTAAACAAAATAAATTTTTAAAAGGTATATCGTATCCATTTTTCGTGAATCTTCAAGCGAATAGTGGCGGACGATGACGCCTTCAGGCGATTCTTCCCGCGCCGTCAGGGTCTGTTCGCTTTTTAAAAAAAAGGTCTCGAAATAATGAACGTATTCGTGCATGATCGTCATAAGCACCTGGAACTCAAGCTCGCGGCGGTTCCTGCAGCCGAGCATTCCGAAAGAGCCTTCGAATATGACGACATGTTTTCTGTCTACGACCGTCTTATATTCCGAGGCGGGGAGCTCAAGAAAAGGAAGGCCGGGCCCGAGAGTGCTGGCAGTAAAACGCTCCGTGTGCGAAAAATGGCCGAGAACTATGCTCTCGCCAGGTCCGAACTGCACTTCGCGGCAGATTCTTATGGGACAAATCTTAACGACGTTCCTCGCCTTTATGACCGCGCCGGGTGAAGGGGACGGAGTTTTAAGTATGGCGTGAATTTTTCCGTGGTCGAGATCGTCGAGCATCTTTCTGATGAAAAAATAGCCCCGGCCTCGAAAATACTGGTCTATATAACGCGGCAGCATCTTTTTAAAAAAAAGAGCTTCTTCTTTTTTTACTATGGCCTCGAAATCATTAGCCGGCACAAATTCTCCTGCATTAAAGAATCGCGGGAACGATCGACGATTATACAATAAATAAAATTTAATTGCAATCAAAAGACTACATGCGGGGACCAAACGATTTGCATTTTTATATAAAACATGATATAATTTTTTGTCATGAAAACTTTTCGTAATTATAGCGGAAATGGTTTCTCGCTCATCGAGCTTATAATAACTATAGCGATACTTGGAATTCTTTCAGGTTTCGCTCTACCCGCCTATACGGACTGGGTAAAACAAGCGAAGATAACCAAAACCAGGACGGATGTAAAGACTCTTTGCGAATTGGTTTCCAGATATGAATTGGAAAAAAACGATTTGGGGAAACAGTCTTCAATTCGCCTTGGGGCTACGGGCATTCATGAAGAGGAATATGTGAGGGGCTCCGATTCGTTGAAAGGCAAGGATATTACCGCCGTCGTCGAAAAGGATTCGCAATATGGCGTAAAACAGAACAACACAGGAAAATTCGAGCCGATCCGCCTCAAAAATTTGAATGAACTCAAGGGGAAATATATAAAAGATCCCGAAGCGCTTCGTGACGCGTGGGGCCATTATTATAAAGTGATTCCAGAGGTCGGTCAGATAATTACCGCGGAAGTGCTGCTTGGAAGCACAAAAAAATATAAAGTCTACAAGTCCGATTCTGATAAGCCTTCCGTTGGAGAACATCCCAAAATTATATATTCGGTTGGGCCGAACGGCGTTGACGAAAAGGGAAACGGGGATGATATTAAACATAAATGCCGGCCGTTCGTGTATTTCGAGATAATGAGCAGCGATCAGCCGATGGTCGCCCCTCCCGTATCGCCTCCGCCCGTGGAAAAGAAGGAAATTCAATAAATTTTATTTGAAAGATATGAGAAAAATGAAAAAAAATCTTTTTTTAATGATTGCTCTGGTAATTATAACGTCTATAGCCGTTTCAGCGGTTCCTGCCGTAATATCGGCGCAATCGGCCGACACCATCCAAAAAGCCGAGTCGGACAGTCTTGGCATGATAATCAAGTCCATCGAGATGGTTGAAAACAAGCCTATCGTCGTAGCGATATTCAATACCAGAACGGGGAAAACAATCGAATATACCGTTGGCGACTATGCCGAGGGGAAACTCGTAAGAGACATACTTGAAGACCGCGTTATATTATACGACGAACTTACCAAATATCAGCACGTGCTCATTTATAATGATATAGTAGCGCCCGGGGAAGAGGATGAGGAGCTTTCGACTCCGCTCACGACCGTGAGGACGAAAAAACGTGATGACGAGGATATGAATATAACCCTTCAATTCAATAAATACCTTAACAAATCAAAAGGCAAAGATATTAAATATGGCGCTCCCGATGAAGCTTCCGAGGCATCTGAAAAGGCCAAGCTGGATAAGACCACGCGTGACTTTAAGCAGAACGCGAACCCGATCGAAAACAAACAGGCTACGGATGAAAACGAAGTCGTAAAGCCCGCCGCCAAAGTTGAAGTAACGGTTTCGACAAACGAGGTTAATGTAAACCAGGCCGGCTTGAAAAAAGAAACAACTAAAACGGCCACGGTGGAAGTCGATGTTACGCCGCCCGCCAGCTCTACCACGAAAGACGGCAAGACTGTAAAGATCAGATAAAAAGCTGAAAAAATCAAAGACGCGTTAGGACTTGATAAATGGACCCATCGACCGGATTGATACCGGAAACGGACAGGAAAGAAACTTCCGATAATATTGAACTGACTGGAAATCCGGAGCCGAAAGCTTTACTGCTGAGCGAAGGCGAAGCGGAGCTTTGGATCGAATTAAAAAAGAGTCGCGACGTTAAGATACGCGAAAAGCTCATCTTAAAATATGCTCATTTCGTAAAATACGTGGCGGGCAGGATAAAAATGCACCTGCCGGACCATATCGAATTCGAGGACCTCGTTTCATGGGGCACTTTCGGCCTTATAAACGCCGTCGATAAGTATGACATAGAGATGAACATAAAGTTCGTGACATATTCGACCAAACGTATAAGAGGCGCGATAATAGACGGATTACGGCTTCTGGACTGGGTGCCGCGCGGAATAAGAAGTCAGGCGAAACAGCTCAACACGGCCATGATAGAACTTGAAATGAAGCTTGGGCGCGAGCCGAACGAGGCCGAACTCTGCGCATACATGAAAATAGGCCCCGAGGACCTCGAAAAAATATACGAGGAAGAAAACAAATCCTTCGTCATGTCGTTAGACGAAATATGCGTCGAGGACGGCGGCGGGGAGATAAGTTCGAAGTACCAGCTGGTCGAGAACCTTGCCGCTAAAAATCCCGAGCTTTCGATCGAATCGAGCCAGGTCAAGGAGATAGTCGTTGACGCGATCAACAAGCTTTCCCAGCAGGAGCGGCTCGTCATAACCCTTTATTATTATAACGAACTTACTCTCAAGGAAATATCGACCATCATGTCGCTTTCGGATTCGCGCGTGTCCCAGCTTCACACCAAGTCCATACTCAGGCTTCGCGGAAGGCTTTCGCGGGTGAAAAAAGAAATCTATTAAAGGAATATTCTGAAAAAATGGCAATGAAAAAACTCATTATCAGGCCTTATCCGAAGGTGATTTTCTTTTATCCGACTTTTTTTCTGTCGCTGTTTATTTTGATCTACGCCAACTTTGGCGGGGCGCTCGACGGATACGCCGGAAGGATCTGCGGCTCCATGTTCGCCGTTATTTTCATATTCAATCTGCTCGTGTTCGCTCTTAATTTTACGAAACATATATTTATAAATATTTTTATCGGCTGTTTCGCGCTCGCGTGCCTTATGATAGCGGCGAACGAAAAATACCCGGAACTTCTGGGCCAGCTAGGCGCCGTGATCAGGGGCGTCGAGATAGTCATGAATAAAGGATTTTACGCTTTCATGACGTTCTCATTCGGCCTTACTTTTCTCATCGTCATTTTCGATACGCGTTTTGAATATTGCGAGATCACTCCCAACGAAATAATCTTTCATTACGGTTTTTTGTCGGACGTAAAGCGTTATCCGGCGCCATCGCTGAAGTACGATCAGGTCATAACGGACGTTTTCGAATATATGCTTTTGAGGGCCGGGAATATCAAGCTGACGCCGGCGGGCGAGCGCGAGCCTTTTATCCTTGAAAATATCCCGTTTATAAAAAAGAAGTTTAAAGCGTTAGACGAAATATTGTCGGCGACCGAGGTTCAGGTAGTTCCTCAGAAGCCGCAGCAGGAGAATTCCGATCAGCGGGCTCAGGGTTAATTTAAACTTGATAATAATGTCAGCATAAAACGCGAAACAAATTTTAAAGATAAGGCCGGTCAAAAAAATGGAAAAAGAACTTTACCTGAAAATAGAAGAAACCGTCAAGTTCATAAAGAGCAAAACCGCTCTTGAACCGGACGTGGCGGTGATACTTGGAACCGGTCTCGGGCATCTGGCGAGCGCGGTCCATGACAGGGTCGAGATAACGTACGATCAGATACCTCATTTCGTCACGTCGACGGTCGAATCGCATGCCGGGAAACTTATTCTCGGAAAGATGCACGGCCATACGGTTGTTATGATGCAGGGGCGTTTTCATTACTACGAAGGGTACGATCTCGCTCAGATAACTTATCCCGTAAGAGTCATGCACGCGCTTGGCGCTAAAATCATGATGGTTTCAAATGCCGCGGGCGGGCTGCATCCGAATTTCGCGGCCGGCGACCTCATGATAATCCGCGACCATATAAATCTTCAGGGCGTGAATCCGCTCGTCGGACGGAATGATCCCCGGCTCGGCCCGCGCTTTCCGGATATGTGCGAGCCCTATGATCGCGCTTTGATAAAGATATTCGAGGAGACGGCGCTGGATCTTAAAATGAGGATACAAAAGGGCGTTTATGCGGCTCTTACGGGACCTTGCCTCGAGACGCCGGCGGAATATAAATTTTTGCGGATAATCGGTTCCGACGCGGTCGGGATGTCCACCGTACCTGAAGTAATAGTAGCGAAACACGAAGGCATGAGAGTTTTCGGCCTTTCTATAATAACGGATCTTGCCAATAATGAGGTCATAGAACCGGTCGACCTTGCGAGAATAATAAAGACCGCGAACGCGGCGTCGCTTAAACTGACCCAATTGTTCAACGAAGTGATGAAAAAAACAAAATTATAATTTTGAATATTTTGGAGAATGATGATGGAAAAAAGCCTGCTTTATAACGGCCCTAAAAAGGAAATAGTTTTTCTCGACCAGCTTAAGCTTCCGCTTGAACAGAAATATGTTACATGCAAAAGCTTTGCCGGGATGTGCGACGCCATACTTTCGATGAAACTTCGCGGCGCTCCGCTTATAGGCGTTTCCGGCGCGTTCGGCCTTCTTTTGTGGTGCCTTGAAAATCGTAAAAAATATAAGGATAATGAAACGGGTAAATTCCTCGCCGCGTTCGAAAAAGCCTGCCATGAAATGGCGCATGTAAGGCCGACCGCGGTCAATTTAAAATGGGCGTGCGACAGGGTTTACCGCTACGCGGCCGGGCTTAAAACATCGAGCGTCGACAAAATAATAGATTCCATTGAAAAATTATGCGTTAAAATGGACGCCGATGATATATCCATATGCGAGAAGATCGGCATGAACGGAGCCAAACACATAAAAGCGAAACATGGTAAAAAGCTCCGCATATTGACGCACTGTAACGCCGGATCGCTCGCCACCTGCGGTTATGGAACGGCCGTAGGCGTAATAAGATCGGCTCATGCCGCTGGAATTTTAAGCCACGTTCTCGTGGACGAGACCAGGCCTTACCTTCAGGGCGCGCGTATCACGGCATACGAACTTTCGGAGGATAAGATACCATATTACCTCATATGCGATAATATGGCCGGATGGCTTATGAAAAAAGGTGAAGTCGATGTGATAATAACCGGGGCGGACCGTATCGCGGCTAACGGCGACGCGGCCAATAAGATCGGAACGTATTCTCTTTCGGTCCTTGCTCATGAAAACGGCGTTCCAATGTATATAGCGGCGCCCGAATCGACATTCGATCTCACGCTCAAAAACGGCGAAGGTATAAAAATAGAGGAACGCAATCCCGCTGAAGTCACCCATGCTCACGGAGTTCGCATAGCTCCCGCGGACGCGCGCGTTAAAAACCCTGCCTTCGACGTGACGCCGGCGAAATATCTGGCCGGAATAATAACCGAACATGGCGTGATCGAGAAACCTTATGTTTCAAATATAAAAAAAATATTAGGGTGATATAAAATGGAAAAATATCAGTTGTGCGAACAATTCAAGCTTTTCGGACGCGAGATGTTTCTTATGGGAATAAATAACTCCCATTCGGGAAATATGTCGACATGCGACAGGGAGCGTCGCGAGATAACCATAACCAGGTCCGGAGCGATGCTCGGAAATATCCAGATGAAAGATCTGGTCTATACGACGACGCATGAAAATAATTTTACTGATAAGATCGCCTCGCGAGAACTTATCGTCCATCGCGCGATATACAGCGCTACGAAGAAGACGGCGATAATCCATTCGCATCCGACCTCCGTCATAGCCGTTTCGCTTAAAAATGATTTTATAAAACCGATAGACGTCGAAGGAAGCTATTATTTTCCGGACGGCGTGAAGGTCATCTCGGCCCAGACCGCGGTGGCGTCCGCCGAAGTCGCGGCAAAAATAGCGCCGCTCCTTGAAACTGAAAAGATAGTCGTCGTGCGCGGCCACGGAACTTTCGCCGCCTGCGCCACGCTGGAGGAATGTTTCTTATATACGACCACGCTTGAATTCGCGTGCCGGACGCTTATAAATTATATTAATCTCTCCAGGAACGGAAATTAGATATTTTATTTTTTAAGGACTATTCCGTGCGGCAGCGATTCGCCGAAGAACAGCTTCTGGTCGTCTTCTGTCATAGCGGCCATGTTCATCAAAAGATCGTATAAATGTTCCGATGCCGGGCACGCCTCTATTCGCTTCTGGACTCTCGCCATTATCTCCGGGCCCAGATCGTTTTTACGGTCGCCGGTGACGCGCGACATCATTATAACCGAATATGGAATATAGCTTTCTTTTATCCAGTCGAAGTCCATGAGCGTTTCGATCCAGCGCTCGACGTGCTCCGGCGCGATGACCGAATCCGTTCCGCCATAAACGAGGCTTCTGGCGCCGAGCCTTGACAGCGCCCAGACCGAGATGGGATTTACTCCGTCCCGGTTGACGGCTTTTTTCAGCTGCGTACCGATGTTTATTTTTTCATGTTCCGGCAAAAGCTCGAAACTTGCGGCGAGCCTTAAAAGCTCGACCTGTTCCTGATTGTTGGCGGTAACCTTGAACGGCTTGTCGCCGGCTTTTTTTGACGATAATAGATTTTCTTTTATGGTTTTATTGTAGATTTCGAGCTGCTGCCCGGCGGTCATTCCGCCGGCTATCCTTCTTAAAAAGACGTAATAATTAACGACGCAAGACTTGTTGCTTTTAAACATCACGCCGTTGAAAGTTATGCGCAATGCCTCTTTGACCCGCCATTCGTCCATCTGGGCGCCAAATCCCGGCCTTAATAAAAATCCGGCCAGGTTGAGCCAGCGTTCCTCGTGCACTGCGGTGATATCGCGAATTTCAGCCGTTTTAAGTATCGCGGCGTAAAGCGCGCGCAAAAGGCCCGTCGGCCATTGCTCTTTTTTCATATTGAAATGGGATTCGAGTTTTTTCATTATGGACAGCAGGCCGGCTTGATCCTGCGCTGTTTTTCCTGAAAAACCCCTTTCAATGATGTTTTCGGCGGTCTTTATGGATTCTTCGCTTATTTCGGCTGAATTTTGAGCGGTTTCGTTCTTATCTCCGGTTGATCCCGCCCCTGGTTTCGCTGCGGTTCCGGCGTATCCGTCGGATGCTTTGACGCGCTCGCCGGTCGTATTTGCCTCCGCGTTCGCATGATTTTTCGAGGCTTCGGTCTCGTGTTTTCTGAAATTAAACTGAAGTTTCCAGCGGTGTTCGCTTATTTTCGATATGCAATAAAGATCGATGGTTCCGACTTCGGAAAGATAAGCCGAAAGGGACACGTCGATTTGCGGCGAGCGGGACTTTTTTCCATACGTCAGGCAGGTGAGAAGCGGCGGCAGCTTAAGGTAATCGCCGCCCTCGGAAATCTCGACGATCTCGCCGGTGGCCCCCGGATTTACTGTAGATGAAAACAGAGTGAACTGAACCGGTTGATTGGTTATAAGCTGAAACCCGTTTTCCAGAGTGGATTTTTTGCCTTCTTCCATCCCTCTCGCCACGAGGCATACGGCGCGCTCTTTTTTTTCAGTATCTACGGCGATTTTTCTGGTTTCGGCCTCCGAAACTCCTATGAAATAAGATCGGGCGCTTCCGCTTTTAATCCTGATGCCGCTTCCGCTTTTAGCGTAGGCGTAATAAGCTGCGCCGAGCGATACGGCGAGGTCGAGGTCTGAATTTTCCAGGGAAACAAGTTCGTTCTGTTTTATGTTCGCGCCGTCTTCGACGATCTTTTCGCCGACCCATTTTGAGACCATGGCCATGACGCGGTTTCTTATTGCCGTCGATTTGAACACTCCGCCGTTGAAAAGAATCTTGTCAGGATGGACGAATTCGATATTATGGCTTTTTGAAAGCGTTTTGTTTCTGGAAACGTCACCGATATGGCGCCTTAAAAAGCGCGCCAGATGGTTTGAAACGGAAGGGTCGTCCGCATACGGAAGCCCGCTTTCACGGAGTCCCGCAGCCGATTTTATTTTATTATCGATGGTCTTGAAATCAACTTCATTGAAAAATCCGTCGAGCATTATTTTAGCGGCTTCGTCTCGCGTGAGCGAGAATTTCATGGTGCTCGCCACGACGCTTTTTCCACGGCCCGTGATGGAAACGTGGTCCTCGCTCTTTCCGCCCTCGCCCAGAAGCGTCTCCTTCAGCGAGCGGCATTTCATGCAAAGCGACGTCCAACTGAGGGCGTCGAGCCTGGACTGGCCGGCCATATGCGTTTTTTCAAAGTGATGCGCTATAGCCATGTCCATGTTGTCGCCGCCGAGCAGTATGTGGTCTCCGACCGCGATGCGTTTTAATTCGAGAAAGTTATCGCTGTTTTTGGAAGCGGTTATGAGCGTGAAATCGGTCGTTCCGCCGCCGACGTCGCATATGAGTATGACGTCGCCGTCGTTTAACTTTTCCGCCCAGTCTATCTTGTTTTTATATATCCAGTAATAAAACGCGGCCTGCGGTTCCTCGAGAAGCGTCACGCTTTTTAAGCCTGCTTCTTTGGCCGCTTTCAGCGTCAGTTCGCGCGCGACCTCGTCGAAGGACGCGGGAACGGTGAGAATGACCTCCTGATTTTCAAACATGTAGTCGGGGTCGTTATTTGATATGCGGTGGTTCCAGGCGTCCTTTATGTGCGAAAGGTAATAAGCGGATATCTCCACGGGCGAAAAGCCGGCCATATTGTTGTCGCGGTTCCAGGGAAGTATCTTTTTGTGACGGTCGACCCTGGCGTTGCACAGCCATGACTTGACGGAGGATACCATTCTGCCGGGGACTATCGCGCCCTGTTCGCGGGCGAATTTTCCGACTATGAAATCCGGCTCGTCCTTCCAGGGGAGTTTCGTCGCGCCCGCCGGAAGTTCAAACCCCGCCGGAAAATAAAAAAACGAAGGCAGGAGGTCGAGCTCCTCGCATACTCCGGGAGAAGTTATCTGCGGGATATCGAAAATCTTTATTTCCGTCGGGCCCTCTTCGCGAAGCCTGTCGATATAAGCAACGGAAGAATTAGTCGTCCCAAGGTCTATTCCGATGAAATATCTGCTTGTAAGCGCGTTGACGCGCCTTAGATTTTTGCCTTCATCTTTATTTCCAGCTTTTTTGTTCATAATGCGCCTTATCGTTTATTCGTTTTCCCTGATATTGAATTCGAGTTTCCATCTGTTCTTATCGTCTCTGGAGACGCACCATATCTCGACGGTCCCGATCTCCGTCACGTGAGTTTCAATCTTGACCGGCACCACGCCTTCCAGGCCGTCTTTTTTCTCGAGGGATGTTTCAAGCGGAGGCGTTTCCAAAAGATCTCCCTCGCTCCACTCTTCGAGGATCGTGCCTGGAGCTTCAGCTTTATGCGTTGTCGATGCGAACAGTTTGAATTCGCTCGCTTCGCCGACCCTTAAGCCGAACTCTTTCCCGGGTACCGCGATGACTGAGCCTTCCTCGGTTTTGGCCGGGACGACGCAGAGAGCCTTCATCGGCGCGCGCATTCCCGGAACCGCCGGCATGGCCGTTTCCAGGCCGATATAATACGAACGGGCGGTTCCGCCTTTGATGCGGATGCCGGCTCCGGTTTTCACTATTCCGAAATAAGCCGCGCCGCGGGCGACGGCAAGGTCCATGTTCGTCGATGGAAGAAGTTTGACGTTCTGGCTTTTTTCTTTTTCAAGCCATGAATTTATAGTTTCAAGAACGCGGCCCTGAAGCAGGTCCGATTTCATGACGCCGCCGTTGAAAAGCATTGCCGACGGATGTATGAAGCTCGCTCCCGCCTTTTTTTTATAATTTTCGTTGGATACATGTTCCGTGAGAAATTTCGCCAGATGGCGGGTTATGGCTGGATCGCTCGCGTAAGGAAGGCCGAGTTCCGTTATACCCGAGCTTTTTTGCTTGAGCGGCATTTCATCCGAACCGCTTTTTGGAAGGAAGCCTTCGATAAGTATGCTTTCTATTTCGCTTTTTAAAATTTCGGATTTTATGACGCCGCCTATGACGCTCTTCCCGCGCGATAATATCGTTACGGGGACCTTTTCGGCTTTGGGATCGGATAAGAGAGCTTCCTTTGCCGCCCGCGCCGAATACCAGAGCGCCTGGAACTGCCAGTTGTCGATCTTTTTGCCGGAGGCTTCGAGTTTGGTTCTAACTAAATTTGCGAGCGCTACGTCCATGTTGTCGCCGCCGAGCAATATGTGGTTTCCGACGGCGATACGGTTGAGAGACATTTCTCCGTCCTGCTGCCCGACGTAGATCAGGCTGAAATCCGTCGTTCCTCCGCCGATGTCGAAGACGAGTATGACGTCGCCTTCCTTGACTTCCTTGCGCCATTTGGCGTCCATATTATTGATCCATGAGTAGAAAGCTGCCTGCGGTTCCTCGAGAAGCGTTACGTTTGAAAGCCCCGCGAGCGAAGCTGCTTTGAGGGTAAGATCGCGCGCCACGGCGTCGAACGATGCCGGGACGGTTATATAGATCGTCTGTTTTTCCATCACCGCGTTTTTATCGGTTGCTGCCATTTTGTGGTTCCAAGCATTTTTAAGATGCTGCAGATATTTAGCGGAAGTTTCGATAGGAGAGAATTTTTCGCATTCCACGTCATTTCCGGAAGGAAGGATCTTGTCCTCTCTGGATACGCCTTCATTGCACAACCAGGATTTGGCTGATGAAACAAGCCTTTTAGGGGATTCGGCGCCGCGCTTCTGAGCGAATTCGCCGACGAAATAATTCTGGCCCGATATCCATGGAAGATCGAGCGAGCCTTTCGGGAATTCGATCTCGGACGCGATATACATGAACGACGGCAGAAGCGGACGCTCTTCAACAACGCCCGGACCCGTGAGTTGCGGTATCGCAAAATTTTTAATTTCCGGTTTTTCATTTCCAGCCGTTGGATATTCGACATAGGCCATGGCGCAATTGGTCGTCCCAAGGTCCATGCCAATAATATATTTTGCGTTTTCTTTCATTAGAGCTCACCTTTTATTTTAATAATTTTAAAATTGATTTTATAGCATTTCGCGGAGTTTTGTGAATATTTATGCGCCGGTACGGCGCGGCGGCCGCGAAATTGATTTTTTCAGTCCGGCCTAAACCACTTCGATCTCGGCCGCGGCGATAACATTGGCATTCACTATATCGGGACGTACGGGGAGCTTTACATCCGTGACGGCCCAGCCCGAGTGGCGGACGATGCCTTTGAATGGCGGTTTCGTTCCAACGTTTCCCGTGAGTTTTATCGTCGAAGGGTCAAAGCCTTCCTCGATCTTGTATTCCGAGTCTTCGGCGGCGTCGATCGCTGATTTCAGGGGGAAGTATTCTTCCATGACCTTTTTGCAGCCTTCGTGCATGGTTCTTGCGAAAGCGCCGATCTGAGAATCGTCGGCTTCCTTGATGGCGGGATCCATTAAAAAGTCTACGAAACGGCCTTTTTCTTGAAGAACGCTTAGAAGCTGAACTGCGTCCGGGCGTTTTTCTCCGGAATCGGTTCCGCGCCTGCGGGTTATCGCCGCTATTATGGCCGTTAATATGAAACCCGACGCGAGCCCGCCTAAAAACGGCATTAAAGTATTGATATCCATATATTTCCTCCTCAGATGGGTTTGGGTCAAACCTTGTGATTCGCGGAATGATTCTATCAAATTATATATGAAAAGTCAAAAAAATAACCTAAATAATTCTTAATATTATGTAATTAATAAATTGCGGATGACGATATTTATTTTAAAGAGCCGCTTATATTCATTCGGCGATAAAAAAACCGTATGAAAAAATACGTCGCCGCAATTTTAAAACTTCCGAAATATGTATATAAAGCAGGCCAGAAAAAATCAAGGAATTTTGTATCCAGTATATTATAAAAAAATAATGTGGCCGTCGAGCTGACATGGCAAAATCGTGCTTTAAAAATGTTTGCGCAATCTTCACGAGTTTGCTTGAATCAGTTTTATTGTCATAAAAAAATGAAACGGGGAAATCATATGATCGAAACCACGAAACCTCAGTTTATGGTAAACATGTTCTATAAATTAGTTGCGGCCGCCATTGTGATGTCCATAATCGGCGGAGTTTTTCTTTTGTATATTATAAAACTTTCGACGGAACTTCCGGAGACCGATTCGGTAAAAAAAATGATTTCTGAAAGATCAGTGCCCATAGAATTTCATGAAATTCCGGATTTCTTAGTGAAATCCGTCGTCGCCGCATACGATCCTCAATTTTTTAATCATAAAGGGCTGGATCCTGCGAGGCTTAAAAATTACGCCATAAATAAATATAATGGGAGCCGTATTTTTGAGGACGCCCCTACGATAACTCAGATGGTTTCTAAAATGGCTCTTATGGCTGAAGAGTCTTATTGCGGCCCGAGCTTTATTGAAAAAACATCGATGAAGATCAAGGAATTGATGCTTGCGTTAAAACTCGAGTTTAAAATTAAAAACAAAAATAAGATATTTGAAATATACATGAATAACGCATATTTTGGAAATAACGTCTATGGCCTGCTAGAAGCCGCTTCGGTATATTTCAATAAAAGGCCGTCGCAGCTTTTGCCGGCTGAATGCGCCGTTCTCACCGCGATGATGAAAAGGCCGGAGAGCCGTAATCCCTACAGGCATCCCGTAGAAGTGAAGGCCGCCCAGCGCGCCGTTTTGGAAAGCATGGCGGGCGGCGGGTTTATTTCTGAAAAGGAATCCGAGAATTTGAAGGCGGAAAAAATAAGGCTGCAGCCTTTTGTTGGAAGCAGCGCGAGCGATATCGCGAAAAGTTTTATTGAGTTATAAAAAGAAAATGATCATAAACTGACATCAGCGCCGGTTCTTGGTTATCGTGACTTCGTTTCCGGCGCCGTTGAATTTAATGCTCGACATGATATTTTGTATCATGAAAAGTCCGCGCCCGTTGACCTCGTAGCCCGTGAAATCGGCGGTCCCCGAAAGGCGCTGATTTTTTTTCCAGTCGAAGCCGCAACCCTGATCGCGGATGACTATTTCTATTTTTTCCGGAGATATCCTGAATTTGATATTCACGAGAAGCTCGGTTTTAGAACCGTTCCCGTGGTTTATGGCGTTTGAGAGGCATTCGTCGAGCGCTACGGCCACGGACATTTTTGAGTCGTCGTCGAATTCAAATTCATTCATCGCGGAAAGGACCGTCTGTCTGACGTCCTGGATAAAGCGAACGTCCGACGAGATTTTTATTTGTTTTTCTAATGTTTTGGTCTTGACCATCTGTTTTTTGTTTGCCGCGCCGCGGGCTTGTGTTCTTGTTGCATTTAAAAAAACCAATCGACTCAAGTTTCCAAAAATATGACATAATCATTATAATATAAAACATGGATAAATGCAAATTTATTTTGCGCTTATGTTAAATTAGCGCGATCCGGCTTATGAAAGGTTTTTTGCTCTTGCCGTTTTATCCCGGTGTTTTTACTATACTTCTAAGTATCGCGTCCGGTCTTGCGCTATACAAAATGGCGGGCGCCGATTGTTTTCTCTTTCCGATTAACGTGAATAAATGATTAAAAGGATCATGATGCCTGACGATTCGACTGATCATGCCGGAAACATTTTTTTGTTTATTTTTCAGACATTTTTGCCGCGTGTTCAAAAAAAGATCAGAAAAAAGCTTAAAAAATAACTGTAACCTGATGTCAAAAACGTCCGATAATATTAAGATTTGCGAAAATTCAATGTGTTGGAAACTTTTGGTATGGAAAATGCTACACTGATACGACCAACAAAAATTACGCGAAGAAATTTTTTTCAAAAATACAAGGAGTAACATTTATGAGGAACACATTTTTAATCGTTTGCATCGCTTTAATAGCATTAAATTTAAATTTCGTATCGGCATACGCCAACCAGTCGTATTCCCCGGACAGCTGGTCGAACGGTATTGGCGACTCCGCTCTTTCAAGCCTTCCGGACGCGGACGAGCCTTTCGTTCTTCAGAGCGGCCCGTTCAAAAATCGCGATATCGGAAGAACGATGATATTCGGACTGGCATCGGAAGTCGGAATGCCCGGTTATTTTCATATGATCCGCGGCGCTTATGAATCGCCGAAAGATAACCTGCTTTATGTCAGGGTTGGAAAATTCGCGACCGCTGAATTGGCTGAAGAAGCTAAAATGAGAGTTCAAAAAAACAAATACCCATATCTTCGCGTTGAAAATACTTACAGCAATTCAGACGATCTCAAAGGCGTCGTAATGCTCGACATCGTATATGACGAATTCGACGAAGGCTCAAATTACACAGGTCGTTTCGTTATATCATGTACGCCTCAGGTTCCGGATTCGGTACAACGTTTTATAAAAGTTTCGGAAGACGGAATGGAAGTTACCGTGCCCATACACATGGACAGAATTTCCTCGAACGCGAACGAAGCCATAAAAAGAGTCAGAAATCAGCAGAGCCATCAGCTCGTGAAAGACGTCGAAATACGCTTTGACGAACAATTCGGCTGCGACGTTATCGTCATCAAGACCAAACGTAAAATCAGGCTTTCAAGTATCCGCCAGTTCTCGCCGGTCCTTGTTATCGATCTCGAAAAGATCCCCAATTAATAAATATTAATAATCAAGAAAAAAATAAAAAAAACAAGCTATAGAAAAACGGGAGTCATGCTAATCAGACTCCCGTTTTTTGTTTTTATCTTTAATTGAAATATAATTTAAAATAAGATATAATAATGCACAAAAAAACAAACGAGGTGTTTTTCGTGAAATCTTATACGGACTATATGTGGTTTGATACGAAAGAGAAGATCGAATTTATAAATATAACACGAAACGTCGAAGACGCCCTTTCCAAGTCGAAGATATCGGAAGGGTTCGCGCTTGTGTCCGCCATGCATATAACCGCCGGAGTGTTTGTAAATGACGCCGAATCCGGTCTTCTGGCCGATATAAAAGAGTGGGCTGAAAAGCTCGCGCCGTTTGACATAAATTACCGCCATCACGGGACGGGCGAGACCAACGGCGACGCGCATCTTAAAAACCTCCTCGTAGGGCACGAGGTCATTATTCCGGTCACCGAAGGAAGGCTTGATTTCGGTCCGTGGCAGCAGGTTTATTACGCCGAGTTCGACGGCCGGAGGCGGAAAAGGCTGATCATTAAAATAATCGGGGAATAGGGTTGTTTGCGAAAAAAACAGGAAAAGCCCGATGAACGGTTGAAGTTAAAAAATAAAACTGGTAAGCATGCAAAGTATTAAAAATAAGGAAGTATGATGAATATGGAATGCAAGATCTTTTTAATGTTGATATTTTTCGTTTTTCTTCTCCTGCCATTTTTTTCGGCATATGCTCACGCCGCGGAAACCGGCGAGGTGAGGGCCGTTATTCATTATCATCGCCCTGACGCCGATTATGAGGGCTGGAACCTGTGGAGCTGGAACCTTACGGCGAATAATATGACGCTTGAGCTCGCGCCCGTAAAAACTGACGAATTCGGGCTCGTTTTCGAACTTGACGCTTCGAAATACGGCGTAAGCGGAGAGATAGGGCTTCTTCCAAAATTCATGCAGTGGGCCGGCAAGGATGATCCCAACCGGACCATCGATCTCGCTAAAATTAAAAACGGCGGCGAGTTTTATATGATTTCGGGAAAGCGCGAAATTTTTAACGAAAAGCCCGATATAAGTCCTTTCGTTAAAAACGTCTTCATGGATTCGACCGACGAAATAATAGTGGTTCTTTCTAAAAAGGTTTTGGTTTCAGGGCTTGGTTCGCTCGAGGTCAATGTAGAAAACGTTACCTCGGGGAAAAAGTTCGATCACATAAAATTGGAACCGGTTTTCTTTGAAACTGACGATACTCTGGCCGTCAGGGTCCTGCGTATATGGCTCGCCGATTTTATTGAAATATCGGATCGCTCGCCGTTTCCCGTCATAGAAGTTACGGTTTCGGGTTTTTCAAAGAAACGCGCCGTGCCGCGCAACGTTCTTTATCTTGAAAAATTCCATTATAGCGGAGAGTTAGGGTGCATATACGATAAAGCTTCATCCATCTTCAGGGTTTTCTCGCCGGCCGCGGATTCGTCGGTCGTTATGATATTTGATACGCCCGAAGGCGGGGACGCGAAGCTATTCGAAATGAAGCGCATTGGAAATGGCGTGTGGGAGGCTCAGATCGAAGGCGATCTTTTGAATAAATATTATAAGTATCGCGTCGAAACCGCCGGTGAAAAAGCCGAGGCGATAGACCCTTATTCCCGCTGCAATACGGCTCATAACGGGCGCGCGATGATAATTTCAGATAAAACGCAGATAGCTCCGGCGCCGAAATTCCCTATCGATAAGGCGGTCATATATGAAATGCATATCCGCGATTTTACAATAGACCCGAAAACTTCAGTTAAAATGCGCGGAAAATA
The DNA here is from genome assembly GCA_964545075.1 of uncultured bacterium. Taxonomy (GTDB): domain Bacteria; phylum Muiribacteriota; class UBA9980; order UBA9980; family UBA9980; genus DAOPXV01. Next base: position 12,123 of record CAZJFS010000012.1, on the reverse strand, counting down.
TCTTGGCGTGGCGGAGGAAAACACTCATCATATCGAAAACAAGAGCGTCAAGACCGGAATAGCGCATATTGTAGAACTTGGCGCGAATACCGTTCAGATACTTCCGATACAGGATTTCGAGAACGACGAGTCAGGTGAAGCTTATAACTGGGGATATATGCCGGTTCATTTCAATTCGCCGGACGGATGGTACGCGACCAGAACCAGCGACGCGAGCCGCGTAACGGAAGCGAAAAAAATGGTGGACGCGTTCCACAGAAACGGCCTGAAGGTCGTTATGGACGTGGTATATAATCATACCGCGGAAGGCAACGAACTTGTAAGGCACAGCTTTAACGGCGTCGCGCCTAACTATTATTACAGGCGTAAGCCGAACGGCGAATACTGGAACGGCTCCGGCTGCGGCAATGAATTCAAGTCGGAATCGCCCATGGGCAGGAAGTTCATTATCGATTCGCTGAAATACTGGGTGAGGGAATATAAAATAGACGGATTCAGGTTCGATCTGATGGGGCTTATAGATTCCGAAACCGTTTACGAGATCGTGTCGGAACTTAAAAAGATCAACCCCGATATCTTCATATACGGCGAACCATGGGCCGCCGGTTCGACGCCGATAACCGTGACCGGAAAGGGGACGCAAAAAGGCCACGAATTCGCGGTTTTCAATGATATATTTCGCGACTCGATAAAGGGCTCCGTATGGGATGCGAAGGGCGGATTTGTCCAGGGGACCACCGGTGCTGAGATAGTTTCACGCGGTATGATAGGCAGCATCGACGATTTCGCGTCGACGCCGCTTGAGAGCATAAATTACTGCGAGGCGCATGATAACAGGACGTTATATGACTCGCTTGTCCATACCACCGAGGAAGACAAGACCGTGACTGAAGAAAAGATAGAAAGTATGCATAAAATGGCCATTCTTCTGGTTTTTACGGCGCAGGGAGTCCCGTTTCTACATGCCGGTCAGGAAATGATGAGGACGAAATACGGCGAAGAAAACAGTTATAACAAGCCTGATAAAGTGAATATGATAAGCTGGGACAGGAAGATCGAGAAATCGGAGATCTTCAAGTTCACGAAAAGTCTTATAGCGATGAGAATGGCGCATCCGATATTCCGTCAGAAAAACGCGGCGGAAATAAGGCATAGCGTTAAATTTCTGAAAAAAGACATGAAGATAAGCGTTCCGGAAAAATGCCTTGCCATGATGATAAAACGCGAAGAAGGCTTGGACGATAAGTGGTCTTCGGCGCTTGTTCTCGTCAATCCTAACAGGGAAAGCGTTAAATTCCATATTCCAAAGGGAAAATGGCATAAATTTATCTTCGACAACGAGCTTTCGGACGGTTCGGCCGTCGATACGCATAACGCTGTTTCGGCGCCGGCCGAGCAGCGCCATAAAGGCGGTACGCCGGAACACCATAAAGCAAACGTGGTCGAATTAAAACCGATATCTTCAGCGATACTATACACGGAGTAATTTTTATAAGCATGCCGAAATTTTTAAATACTTTACAGGCCAAGATAACGCTTCTTCTTTTCGTCGCGGTTTTCGTGACCGTTTATGCTGAAGCGAGATATTCCGAGTTGAATATATTAAGGCTTCAGGTTCAAAACATGAAAACGATCGTCAACTCGCTCGCGAGCATTCTCACGAAATACGTTGAAAAGATCGATGACATAAGGGAAAAGGCTCCCGGCTTTTTAGACGACGATAAACTGAAAAATTTTCGCGTCCAGTTCAACGCTTACCTTACAAGCATTATGGACTCGGCCAAAGACGAGAAAAACGATTTTTTTCTTTTTATATTCGTCATCCGCGGCAACGGGAAGGTAATGCCTTCCGCTTCATACGTCAACGACGATCTTCTCGGCGAAGTTAGCTTTCCAAAAGGAATCGGGCCGAAAGAATTTCCAGCCGTCATGGAGGAATTTCACAGGGCTAACCTGGCGCCGATAGAAAAAATGATAAATAAAAATCCTGCATATACATCGAAAATGGCTGCTCTTCCGGTGATATTCGACGGGCAGGTCTCGCTTTATCCGAAGGCGATGATTAGGGAAAGTGGCGGCGTGGCGGGTTGGGTGGTGGCCGGTATATTGAGAAAACAGGTCATTTCGTTCAGAATCGAAAATCTCAAGCAATACGCTTTCTGGGGTCTTATCCTATTTGCGATAGTTTTCGCGATCTCGTATTTCGTGTCGCGGCACATAACCTCTCCCATACCGGTTATCGTTAAAGGCATGAAAGCCGTCCAGGAAGGCGATCTGGACGTTTCGGTCGATGTACGTCGCGGCGATGAGACGGGCCTTCTCGCGTCGACCTTTAATGAAATGGTCAAGGGACTCAAGCGCGGCCTTATGGTCGAGAATAATTTCAAAAAATACGTTAGCCGCCAGGTTGCCGATGAACTGTTAAACAGCGGGTTCGAGATGAAGGCCGGCGGCGAAAGCAGGAAAGTGACGGTGCTTTTCGCGGATATCAGAAATTTCACGACGATATCTGAAAAAAGGCCGCCGGAAGAGGTCGTTACGATATTGAATTGTTATTTTTCTGAAATGATCGATGTTATCTTTAAATATAACGGCACGCTCGATAAGTTCATAGGCGACGCCATAATGGCGACATTCGGCGTTCCGAAGGGAGCCGGCGATGACGCGAAGCGGGCTGTGCTGTGCGCCATTGAAATGCATAAACGGCTGTTTTACCTGAATAAACGCAAGAATTTTCCCGAGGACGTCACCATAGAAATAGGCGTCGGGATAAATACCGGCCAGGCCACGGCCGGGGTCATCGGGTCAAATGATAGAATGGAATATACCGTTATCGGCGACACCGTTAATATCGCGTCGCGGCTCGAAGGCCTCAACAAGGAATTTAACTCCAAGGTGCTCGTTTCAGCGAGTACGTTCGAAGAGGTTAAAGATATTATTCGCGCCACGGACCTCGGAGAGCACAAGGTAAAGGGGCGCGAGCAGAAAACAAGGATATACGCCGTAAACGGCGTTGTAAAAAAAGGCGTGAACGGAGGCGTTGAAAATTCAGAAGCGTAAATATGCGGTTTGCTTTAAATATTTTATTTTAATGATGTTTTTAACGGTTTCTATTTCTTTCAGCGGCTGTTCCTGCGGCGGGTCCGGACAAAAGGACGCCGTGAATTACGACAACGTCAGAAAGAATTCGGTCGCGAAAGCTTCAGTTTCCGCGCCGCAGGGCGCCGCTAAAACGGATCAGCCGCGGGAAAAATCCGTCGACGCGCCCGTTCAAAAGATACTCGACGAGGTCAGAAGGAATTCGAAAATAGATGTTAAACCGGTCGCCCCCGGCTGCGAGGCGGGACGTGAGAAGTTAAAAAAAGCATTAAAGGAATTTAAATTCGACCGCGATTTTAACGACGTGGCTATGGCGGATATTGTTAAAGAATTAAGCGACAGGACGGGCTTCAAGTTCAAAACGGATTCGGGGCTCGCCGAAAAGAAGCTGACGATGCGTTCGTCAGGGCGTAAATTGGCGCTTTTTATAAGGGAAATAGAAAAGATGGGCGTTCGGATCATACTTTCGCCTGAAAACGACATTCTGTTGAAATCAGTTGAAGATCGCGGAGGAAGAGGCGCCGGGCGCGTCGGGAAGCGTGAAGGGCGGGAGCGGCCCTCGTCGGATGATAAATTTCCGGAGGGAGTCAGGCCGAACGCGGTCGGAAATTTGAGCCGTAACGGCGATCATAAGGCCGCGGCCCAGGATGCCGACGTTTTTGACGATACCGACATATTTTGAACAAATTTAAAATAGAAAAGATGAGTCATATGATGGAAAAATTAAGTAAGGTCGTTTTTACCGCTATATTCTGGACGGCTTGCGCTGCGCTTTTCATAACGCCGTCGCTGATGTCGGCGAAGTGTTATTCGCATTACAGCGCGCCCAAGGATTTCCTGGTTTATGCGGGCGCCGGAGTCCTCTGCCTTCTGCTGTCGGTTTTTATAATATCGCGGATGTTTTTCGCGGCGAAGGAAAAATTTACGGCGCCGGCGGCCGCGATAATTTTATTTTCTTACGTTATTTTAAGCTTTCTCTCGCTTTTTAACTCGATGGTCGAAGGGCTCACGTACATTAAGCTGCTGTATATGTCATGCCTTTTTTCATGGTTTGCGGTGTTTTATCTTCTTGCGGCGGACCGTTCGCGCGTTGAAAAATTGCTTATGTGCATCGTTTTGTCGGGAGTGTTTCCGGCCGTCGTCATCATTTTCGAATTTATCGGCATTCGCTTCATGGACGTGTGGAACAACCTTGAGTTGGCGGGCCTTTCAAAAAGGGAAACGTATATTTCAACGCTCGGAAATCCCGCTATCGCCGCTCCTTTTTTCGGGCTCCTCGCCCTTTTGAATATCAGGAATTTCATATATTCTGAAAAAACATATCAGGCGCTCATGTACGGGGCGCTCGAATTTTTGTATATCGCGGCCTGGCTTATACCCATGGCGAGATCCTCGCAGATAGCTTTCGCGGTTTCCGCCGCGGCTTATTTTTTTCTGGTGAGAAAATTCGCCCCGAGGCGCGCGACGGCTTTCGTGAATATAATAATGCTCGTTTTTATAGCGGCTTCCGCCATACAGCTCAAGGACATGATTTTCGGGGCGGGCGAAACCCTTTTAAGCAGGACTTTCGGAATGTTCTTCAGCGGGCAGACTACCGCCGAGCGCCTTTATATGCTTAACGTCGGCTGGCAGATGATAAAGGAAAATCCGCTGCTGGGTTCCGGCGCCAATACTATGCTTTTAACGTTTCCAATATACGCGGCGAAAGCTTTTCAGGGCGCGGAAATTTTTAATATCGTTCCCGTCAACTTCAATCCGCAGCACCTTCACAACGAATTCGTCAATATCGCCGCCGAATGCGGAGCGCTCACTCTCGCGGCTTACGCGGCGTCGATATCCGCGATATTATACGCCGGGCTGAAAAGCGTCATAAAAAAAGGCGAAAAATATGAGCTTTGCGCCATTTTTTCATGCGCGGTTATATTCGTTATGGTGGACTCCATGTTCAATCTTACGCTCACCTTTTCTCACGTAAATTTGATATTGTTCGCGTCGCTGGCTTTTATAGCCGCTATTTCGGATAATGAAAAGCGTTCCATGATGAATTTTGACTTCTCAAACAGGTTCGCGCGACTCTTTATAGTGTGGCTGCTGATAATGTTCTCTCTTTTTTCATCCATATTCGCTTTTAAATATATAAAGTCCGAGTCTTATCTCATGCGCGGCCAGTTAGAGGAATCCGCGGGCATGAACGTCGAGGCGCTAAGTTCTTACGCTTCGGCGATATCGTTGAATCCTCTCAAGGCCGAGCCGTATTTTTTCAGCGCCATGATAAACAAGAAAGACGGAGAGATCGAGCGCGCCGTTGAAAATTTAAAGGCCGCCTCGAATATCAATCTTTCGCTTCCTATCGTATACGAGCTTGCGCTTATCGCCACAAGGCATATGGACCTTAACAGCGAGTTTCGCTATCTTTTCCATCTGACCAGATTGTATCCAAGGTTCGATGAGCCTCATTATCTGCTGGGGCTTAGATACCTGAAGGAAAAAACTAAAAACCCCGAAGCCGTTAATCTCGCGCTCGAGTCGTTCGACCGGGCGATAGCGCTTAATGAAAAATATATCGGGGCCCGCATGTCGAAAGCGGAAATATATTACGATAAGCGAATCTATGCGTCCGCCGCGGCGGAAATTAATAAGGTTCTTTCGATAGAGCCCGGCCTTAAAAACCCGCTGATAGACAAGGTGCTTTCGATAGAGCCCGGCCTTAAATTAAAGGGTTTCTTTTTTTGATATTAAAAGAGCCCGTCTTACTTTTGAAAAATCTTGTTTAATAACCATTGCGGAAATCGGAGGGAGTCATATTGAAGAATAAAACTGAAAAAAATAAAACGCGCGTTCGGCCGGCCCGCCTTGCTTTTTCGTGCGTCTTCATCATCATCTCATGCTTTTGCTTATACGGGCCGGTTTCCGCCTTCGAACTTAAGGATATTCCGGCTAACGAATGCGTGGCGCGAATGCCTATAGACCTTAAGATCTGCCTGATGGACAATGTCAGGACAGCGGAGATAAAAGTTTTAAAGGGATTTAAGCTCAACATATATTCGGCGAAAAACATCGTTAAAAAGACCATGTCGGGAAACGGCCTTCTTCTTAGAATTACCGGCGTTAAAAAGAGCGTCCCGGCGAAAATTGAATATTATCCTGTTCTTTCGACGTTCCCTTATGCCGCGGTTCTTAATCCGGAAAAGAACGAAGCGGCGCTGTCAAAGTTAAGCGAAATGGAGAAGGCCACGGGAAGGCTTAAATTTTTCACTTATGGCTGTACGTTCGAAAAAAAAGGTTCCGCCTTGAAAATAGATACCAGAAGCGTATTCGCGTGCGCGGCGCCGAAAGATTCGGAGGATGCCGCCCGTAAATTTTGCGATAGAATGCGCGAAGAAAATAAAATATCGGCTTTCGTCCATCCCGTTTTGAGGGCGAAGGCTTCATGCGTCATATCGGCGTCTTTATCGTATAAGGACGCGAAGGGAAGGGAACGGGCCGAAAATATAGAAACGTCGGGAAAAATAGAGATCGTTCAGGATTACGAGGTCCACATAGCTAAAATGGAATTCGGGCGCGGGGACAGCTGGCATAATTTTAAAACCGCCAGATACGGTGGAGGTATTGTAATTTCAACGGATAATTCCGGGCTCGTCCAGATAATCAACGTGACGGGGCTGGAAGATATGCTCAAAATATGCGTCCCTTCAGAGATAGAACCCGGTTCGCCTTATCAGTCAATATGCGCTCAGGCCATCGCCGCCCGTTCCGAGATTTTTACTAAATACAGGGGACGCCACACCGATACGGATTATGATTTTTGCGCCGGCACCCATTGCCAGGCATACGGCGGTCTCGCGAGCAGGACCTCATCCGCCATCGCCGCCGTGGATGAAACATCCGGCCGGATAATAGTCTCGAACGGCCATATCGTCGATACCGTTTATCACGCCAACTGCGGAGGCGTGACCGAAGATTCAAACCGGATATGGAGCGCGCCCTACGATCCGTCGCTCGTGAAAATTTCAGATACGCTCGAAAAGACAAATTATGATTTTTCGACTGACGAGGCCGGCCTTCGTGATTTCATGAAAAATCCGCCGGCGACGTACTGCAGCGTTGCCGGAGCGTGCAATAATCCTGATAAATTCCGCTGGGCGAGAAGCTTCACGCAGCAAGAGATCGATAAGCTGATCGAAAAGCAATTTAAAATAGGCGGTTTAAAAGAAATTAAAATACTCGAACGCGGAAAATCCGGCCGCATAACGGCTCTGGCGCTTATCGGAAATTCAACAACCGAGAGGGTTTATAAGGAACTCCCGATAAGAAAGCTTTTCGGCATGCTGCGTTCGGCGCTTTTTGTCGTCGACGTATCCGGGAGTGAAGGGCAAAGGAAATATACATTCCGAGGCGCGGGCTGGGGTCACGGCGTGGGGCTCTGCCAGGACGGGGCTAAGGGAATGGGTCTTTCCGGGAAAAATTGCGAAGAAATATTGTCTCATTACTTTTCTGACGCGAAAATAATTAAAATGGAATAGGTGAATATTATGGATGAATTTTATTTGGACGGGATACCCCGCATGTCCTTCGGCGCGGGAAAGTTTTTAGAGTCGGGCGAGATAATCTCATCCGCCGGTTTTTCCGGGAAAAAAGCGCTGGTGGTAACCGGACGCTCATTCGCTAAATCATCGGGAACTCTTTCGAAGTTAACCGAAATGCTATCCTCAGCCGGCATAAATTCGGCGGTTTTCAGTTCCGTTTCTCCCAATCCCCTTTCGAGCGAGGCCGATGAGGGCGCCAAGTTTTTCAACGACAATGAATGCGATTTCGCGATCGGACTTGGGGGCGGTTCGGCTATGGACGTGGCGAAGGCGATCTCGGCCGTCGCTGCTTCGGGCGGGGATGTCTGGGAATATATAGATTTCTGGAGCGGGAATAAAATGAAGGCGCTGACCCGGGCTTATCCAATAGTGACCATACCGACCAGATACGGTTCGGGCGCTGAGGTTTCGCCTTTTGCCGTTCTGACGCATGGCGAGAAACGAGAAAAATCGATACTGACATCCGACCTTATATTGCCGGATCTCGCGATCGTGGACCCGGAATTTTGCGTTACTCTCGATTCCGAGAACGTAGCGTACGGCATAACAGATGTCCTGTCGCATCTTTTAGATACCTATATATCGGGCGAGAACGGCTCGGATGTGGCCGATTCGCTTACCGAGTCGCTCGTTTATGAACTCGTCAAAAACGGTTTCAAAGCCATGGAGGACCTTAAGAACATAAGATATCATGAAAACATTTTTTATATCTCGATGCTCGCGCTTACCGGAATAACGCAGGTCGGACGCCAGGGCGATTTCGTCCTGCACGATCTTGAACACCCGCTTTCAGCTCACTTTAATATCCCCCACGGCCTCGGTCTTGGCGCGCTTTTTCCGCATCTGATGAAATTTTCATACGAGGCCGCCGCTTCCCGTTATTCACGCCTTTACCGCCATGTGTTTAAAAGGCTTATCGATAACGACGAGGCGGCGTTTGAAAACTTTCGTGTGACGGACGACGAGGAAGAAATGGCGCGTTCCGCCGTGTATTGTTTCGAGGAATTTTTAAAGATACTAGGCACTTTCAAGAAGCTTGGCCCTTTCGGCGTGACCGCTGAAGGAATAGAGCGCATGGCCAATGACGTCATACGCCTTTACGGACAAGGAAAGCTATACATAAACAATCCCAAAAAGCTGAGGTATTCGGATATCATGGAAATATATGAAAAATTGATATAGCCGCCGTGTTTTAATTGACATTTCAAATGATTAATGTTACCATGAAATCGTTTAGAGTTTTATCGATTTTAATTTTTGTTCATTTTTAAATTATGGCCTTGTCGCTGAATTTGAATACCCGCGAATATTTTTTTGCTGACATGAAACGAGTTGATTCTTTTTCATGTTCAATCGCGTATATAATTAATTCTTAATATATTTGAATGTGCGTCGCTTTATATAGCGGCGCATTATTTTTTTGGAGGAGTTATGAAAAAATCAACGGGCCTGTTCCTGCTTTCCCTCGTTATGGCGTTTTTTTTATGCCAGCCGCCCGCTTTGGCGCAAACCCAGGTCGTCGATTTAAAGGCCGGGTTTAATTTCGTTAGTTTTACCATAAATCCATCCGCCGGTTTAACTCCCGCCGGCTTCATTCAATCGTCGGCCGGGGCCTGCGAAGATATTTTTTTATACAGCCCTTCCTCCGGAAGTTTTCTTTCGGCCGGAAGCGGAGCGTTTACGGCTTTTTCCGCCGGGAATGGATATATATTCAAGATGAAGACCAATTTTCCTGGAAATTTCTCGGGAACGGCCGTTTCAAAAGTAGGGGCGATAAAAATAAATGCCGGATTCAATCTGGTCGGTTTCTCCAAGGCCGCGGGAAACATGACTTTTTCATATCTCATGAAACGCTATCCGTTTATTACCGGAATATATAAATGGGCCGGTTCGTCCGGGTCCTTCGTGCAGGTCGTGAAAAACGGCTCCGCCGTGGAAACGTTAGACGGCATTGATCCGACGGTTACGGCCGGCCATTCTTATTTCATGAATTTTGGGGGCGACACGACGCTCGATCTCGACGGTCTCGCGATTTCCTTCGGCGGCGTGACGGCGGCGGTTTCTTCCGGCAGCGCAAAATCAATCGATCTGGGCGGCGGCGTAAAGCTCGATATGGTCTATATACCCGCCGGATCGTTTATGATGGGGGAGCCCGGCGCGGCCACCGGCGGACCATTTCCGCAACACGCCGTTCGTATAACCAGAGGTTTTTATATGGCGAAATTCGAAACGACCCAGGCCCAGTGGCAGGCTGTAATGGGGAATAATCCAAGTTTTCACAAAGGCGATTCCGGCTTTCCGGTCGAGATGGTGTCCTGGGACGATATCTGCAATCCGGGCGGATTTCTCGATAAATTAAACGGTAAAGGCCAGGGCGTTTTCCGCCTGCCCACCGAGGCTGAATGGGAATACGCCTGCCGGGCGGGATCGACGACCACGTTTTACTGGGGAAATACATTTGACGGCGGTTATTGCTGGTATTCCGGAATGTTCATAAGCGACGGCAATTCAGGGCAGGTGACCCACCCTGTTGGCCAGAGAAGGCCAAATTTATTCGGGCTGTACGATATGAGCAGAAACGTTCAGGAATGGTGCGCCGACTGGTACGCCAATTACCCTTCGACTTCAGGGAATTCAGACGATCCGGCAGGGCCTTCCGCCGGGACTATGACGTCGTCGGTTGGCACGAACATGGACCCAGTGCGTGTCATTCGCGGAGGAAGCGCGATAACCAACCCGGCCGATTGCAGTTCGACTTATCGCGATAGCTTGCTGGCCCCCAGGCACAATTTTAGAGATATCGGCTTCAGGATCGTTATGTCGCCTGATACGGCCACTTATTATTTGAATAAAAATATGGATTCGACCATTGTCGGAGGAACATACAACCTGACCGGACTTTCCATGCTGGCGACTTTTCCCAACGGCATTTCCCAGACATTAACGCCAGCATGGACGCTTATTTCCGGCGGCGGCTCAATAAGCGGAGGAACTAATTATATCGCTCCAGCCGTTCCGGGAGTCGCTATCCTTCAGGCGAGTTATGTCGAAGCCGGGATCACTAAAACCGCTAATTTTAAAATGAATATTACACCCGACATAGCAAGCGTAACGATATCGGGAGGAACGGTCGTCGCTGCCGGAAAGACGCTGCAGCTCGCGGCGACGGCTAAAAATACCGCCGGAAGCGTTGTGACTGGCCGGACGCCGGTCTGGACATCGCTTAATCCTTCGGTTGCGACGGTCAATTCGACCGGCCTTGTAAGCGGCGTAGCCTCGGGTTCGGCCGTAATTCGCGTAACGATAGACGGCAAGGCGCAAGATATCACGATATCCGTTATGAGCCCTTCTGCTCTGCCGGTCAAGGTGATAGGCTTGGGTGGCGGCGTCAATCTTGAAATGGTATATATTCCCGCCGGAACTTTCGTTATGGGCACCCCTGAAAATGAACCGAACCGCGGCAGTACAGGCTATGAAGGCCCGCAGCACACGGTCAATATCACGAGAGGATTTTATATGGGTAAATATGAAGTTACTCAGGCCCAGTGGAAGGCGATAATGGGAAGCCGCGAGTTTTCTCCGGGCGGAGATGATTTCCCCGCCGCCACTATCAGCTGGACCGGTATCGCAGATTCCGGCGGATTTCTTGACACGCTTAATCAGAAATCTTTGGGGACGTTTTCGCTGCCTACCGAGGCTCAATGGGAATACGCATGTCGCGCCGGTACGAAAACCCCGTATTACTGGGGCGATACAATGAACGAAGACTATTGCTGGTATCAAAAGAATTTTTATGGCGATTACTCGGTGGGAAAGAAGCTGCCGAACGCCTGGGGACTTTATGATATGATAGGCGGCGTTTGGGAATGGTGCTATGATGGGCTTGCCACTTACAATTCCGCGATCGTGAACGATCCTTCGGGACCCGGCCAGACCGTGACGCCTCTTCCATATTCAAGTCACGTTATAAGGGGCGGTTGCTATAACAGTGACGTATATCCTTGCCGTTGCGGCGCCAGGAATTTTTACGTTGACGGTCCGGCCGGATTCAGGCTCGTTATGGCCGAAGTCGATACGGAAAAAGTTTTGATAGCGATGAAACTTTCGAATGGCACGGACTCGGTCTTTGTTAATCAAATTTACGATCTTTCGAAAATATCGGCCAACCTTCAATATACCGGCGAAAAACTCGGGACGTCGCATTTAGCGGCTCCGCAGTGGTCCATTAAATCAGGCGCGGGTAACGTCTCGGGTACTATATTCACCGCGCCGGCTATAGCGGGAACCACTATTCTTACGGCAAGTTTTACTGAAGGCGGAAAGACCGTGAAAGCGGATTTCATTATTATAGCTGAAACTCCAAGCGTGACCGCGACAATAGGCGCGGCCGGGGGAACGATATCGGGAAGTGGAATTAAAATAACCATTCCGCCAAACG
>CAZJFS010000011.1:0-48668 GCA_964545075.1 uncultured bacterium | reverse complement strand
CGGACATTTTCTGCTGGACTTCCTTGGCTTTCGTTATGGGTTTGTCGGAAAACACGTTCACCATTGCTTTTTCAGGCATTTCGACGGAGCCGAATTTGGACAGCAGGATATCCTTGTCGCCGTTCGATTTTGATTTCAGAACCGCGCCTTTTATGTATTTAGAGCCTAAATCGATACAGACTAAAGGCCTCGCCATTAAATTACTCCAAAATAAAGCAGTTTATTATTCATCGTAGATATTAAATCGGAAAAAAAGAAAAAAAAAGAAGGGTAAATTATAAAAAAATAATAAGGGACGCATACGGACAGATATTTTAAAAAGCGGTCCTTGGGTATACGCCCCTTTATTTATTTTTAAGTTATGTTTATGATGTATAAAGTTAAACAAAAAACAATTCCGTGGCTCGTGATTTTCTTTTTTTACGCCGCGCTGACTTTTATAAGTTCGTCGATCGTCGTCTGGGCGTTCTGCATTTTTCTGATCGTGGATCCGCGTATGGTGCTCATGCCTTTCGCGAGGCCGACCTTTTTGATTTCGTAAAGAGACTGGCCGCCGGCGACCATGGCGCGTATTTCGTCGTCGATATCAAGTATTTCATAAACGGCGGCGCGTCCTTTCATGCCGGTACCCTTACAGTTGTCGCAGCCGCGGCCCCTGTAAAACTTCATGTCTTTATATTCGTCTCCGTCCAATTCGGCGTATTTGACCTTTGCTTCGTCGCGCGGACATTCCTCGACGCATTTCGGGCAGATGGTCCTGACCAGTCGCTGGGCGATAACCTGGATGAAAGCCGCGGCGAGAAGGTATCTGTCGATGTCCATATCGGCCATACGTCCTATAACGTCGATCGCGTTATTGGCGTGGACCGTGGAGAACACGAGATGGCCCGTAAGAGCCGCCTTGATGGCGATATCGGCTGTTTCGTGATCACGGATTTCTCCGATGAGAACTATATCAGGGTCATGACGCAGGACCGCTTTAAGGGCCTTGGCGAAAGTAAGCGATCGGTCCGGATCGGTCTTGTTGATCTTGACGTTGATCTGGTTGAGGCCCGGAAGACGATATTCGACGGGGTCTTCGGCCGTGATGATCTTCGTTTCCGAGTCGTTGAGCTGTTGAAGTGACGCATAAAGCGTCGTGGTTTTACCGGAACCGGTGGGGCCGGAAACCAGGATGATGCCGTAAGGCCTTCTTATCGCGCGGCTGAAACGGGCGTATTCATCGTCGGAAAAGCCGAGGATTTTAAGGTCGAGCTTGAGGTTGTCCTTTGACAATATACGCAAGCACACGCATTCTCCTTCGGCGCATGGAATTATCGAGACACGGAAATCGACGCTCTTTTTCCCGAGTTTTACGGTAAATGCGCCGTCCTGAGGAACCTGGCGTTCCGCGATGTTCAAGTCGGACATGATCTTTATACGTGAAACTATAGCAGGGCCAGCTTTTTTGGCTATCTTCATTTTTTCGGTGAGATGGCCGTCCAGACGGAAGCGGACGAGAACCTGACTTTCCCAGGACTCGATGTGAATATCTGAGCAGCGTTCGTTGACGGCCTGCATGATTATCTTGTTGACGAGAAGGATGATGGGCTTCTGGTCGGCCTGCTGTTTTAATATGTCGGCTTTGCCGCTTTCCTCTTCGCCGTCGCCTGATTCGAATTCGAGGTTGACGTCGGAAGCCGCTTCTTCGGCCGATATTTCCTTCTGGCCTTCCCCTTCGGCCGCTTCGCCGCCTTCGGCTTGAGGCGCGCCGCCTTTTTTATCGGCTTTAAGCCCGAGGAATGTGTATATCTGGGTCTGGGTCGAAAGGACGTACTTTATGTCGTAACCGGTTATATTCGAGAGCCTGTCGACGAGTTCGTAATTCGTAGGGTCCGCTATTGCGATGGTAAGGGTTTTATCGATTATTTCAAGCGGGACGAATTCACCGCTCTGAAGCAGATTGGGCGGAACGCACCTTCTGGCTTCGTCGGAAACAGTGACATCCTTAAGATCTATATATGGAACGTCAAACTGTTTGGCGAGAGCGATGGTAAGATCGTCTTCGGTAATATATGCGGCGCTTAAAAGCGTCTGGCCGAGAAGTTGATTGGTTTCCTGCTGTTTGGCAAGCGCCCATTCCAGCTTCTGATCGTCGATGACACCCATTTCAATGAGTATCTGGCCAATTTTTTTCTTTCTTAGAAATTCTGACATACTCTAACAAACACTCCCGGAATCAATAAATTAATTGCATTTAAATTAAGCTTTGTCTTCGTCCTTTTTGACTTTGGGTTTATCGTCGACATCGTCAACCATGAGGCTGACGTTCTTGGAAGGGATTATCGTCGAGATAGCGTGCTTGAAAAGAAGCTGCTGTCCAAGATTCGTATTGAGCATTATCGTGAAAGTGTCAAATGAAATTACATTTCCCATTATCTTGACGCCATTGGTCGTATAAACGGTTATGGGGATTTTATCTTTTCTTACAGCGTTCAAGAAAACATCCTGGATATTGATTTTACTCATTATTGACACTCCTTAAAATTTTTTTCTATATTTTGTTTAAGCGAGTCGTATATTTTTCCGTCTGTTTCGGGTTCGCCATCCCTGACATACCAGTTCGATACATCGATTTTTTTGAAGTAAGTTTCCTGCCTTTTAGCGTAATTGCGGGTATGCTGCTTGATAAGTTCGACGACTTCCGCCAGTGGCAGGCCTTTTTCAATGTGATCGACGCATTCCTGGTATCCGATGGTCTTCATTCCGGGCATAAGGCCCGTGTATCCCATCTTTACAAGGCCGCGGACTTCATCTAAAAGTCCTTTTTTAAACATTATATCCACTCTTAAACCTATATTATTATATAGCAACTCTCTCGGCTTTGTCAATCCAAAAATTAAATATTTGTACTTTTCGGACTTTTTTTTAATATCCTTGAAATGCGAGAAAGGCTTTCCGCTTAATCTGGAAACAATTATGGCCCTTATAAGGCGCTGCCTGTCGTTGGGTTTTATTCTTCCGGCGGAAGTCATATCGATTTTTCTTAATATAGTGACCAATTCCGCCGAGTCCATCATTTCCAATTCAAGACGAAGATTTTCCGTTTTTTCCTGATCCATTTCCGGAATCTCGGAAACTCCGTTGATGAGGCCGTCGAGATAGAATCCGGTCCCGCCGACTATAAAAGCCATCTTTCCGCGGGCGGTTATTTCATCGAGTTTTTTTTCCGCTTCCGCTGCAAAATCGGCGTATGAGAAGAAGCGGTCGGGCGTTATAAGGTCTATTAAATGATGAGGGGCCTGCGCGAGCTCTTCGGCCGTAGGCTTGGCCGTTCCGATATCCATATGTTTATAAATCTGGCGGGAGTCGCATGAAATTATTTCCGCGCCGAAACTGCGCGCGAGTTCTATCGAAATAGCGGTTTTTCCGGTGGCGGTCGGGCCTATGAGCACGAATACTGATGGTTTATCGTTTGCTTTTTGCGGCATAAATTCCTTTACGTTATGTTCTTTTTTATCTGTTCAAGTATCTTCTGGGCCATTTTGGCCGATTCGGAGTGCGGCGCCTGTTTTAAGACCGTTTTCAGTTCGGTCACCGCCTCATAGGTTTTATTCATCATCGAGTATGCCATGCCGAGATAAAGGCGCGCGAGTGTGAAATCGGGCGATATTTCGAGGGCCTTTCTGAAAAACATTACGGCCTTCTCGGAATAGCCTTTTTCCTCGAGTATGAGGCCTACCTTGCAATATGCCATGACGTAGTCCGGATCGGCGGCGATGGTGTTCTGGTAAGCGTGTATGGCTTTTTCGAAGTCGCCGTTCTTGGTGTGGAAAAGCCCGAGCTGATAAAACTGTTCGGCTTCGGTGATTATTGGCTCTTCTATGGCGTTCGGATCGGCTTTTCTCGCGCTTTGAGGATGCTGTTTTTCAGCCGCGGCTTTTTCGTCGGTGCAGCGGTTGTTTATATTGCTTATCGCTAAAATGGCCGCGTTTCGGACCGTTATGAATTCATCGCTCAAGAGCGGAGTGATGTTTGAGATATTCATTTTGTTACCCGTCATTCCGATCGCGAGCGCGGCCTGGGCCCTTAAGTTCTTGTCACTGGATTTAAGATACGGGATTATTACGTCCTTGCTTTTAAAATAGCTGTTTTTGGAAAGCACTTCGAGTATGGTCTCCTCAAAACGTTTTTCTTTGAGGAGGCGTACAACGCTTATCTGGGCTTTTTCGGTTTTCATGGATGCCAGAAATTTGGCGGCGCTGGAAGCGACTATAGTGACCTCGTCGTTTAAAAGCGCGACGACCTTTTCGATGTCGAGATCGAGATATGATTTTTCGGAAAGGTCCATAAGCGCGCAGGTGGCCCTGTATCGGGATATCCAGCTGGATGACTTAAGCATTTTCTGAAGAAAATCCATGGTCTTTTTTGATTCTATTTTAGATATCGCGTCTATGACGAGCGGCGCCAGGTTTTCAGCGCAGTTTTCATTCTTCTCATAAAAATCTATGAGCAGGTCGAGCACGTCGGGTTGCGGGAAGTGCCCGATGACTTGAACGATCCGTTTTTTGACCTCGAAACTGTCGTCTTCTTCGAGCATGTCCTTTAAAAGCTGATATGTTTCAATAGTTGAACTGGTTTTGCCTATAACCGTTGCCGCGAGCATGCGGACGTTCTCGTTCGAGTGATTGAGAAGGCTCATAAGCGGATAATGCGCGGCGGGGCCTATTTTCGTCAGAATAAATTCAGACCAGTAGAAAAGGTTCGATCCATAACCCTCGCTCGATCTGGTGAGCTTGGCGGTGAGCGGTTTTACGACGGGTTCGCCTATTTCGGCGAGCGCGTCCGAAGCGTTTTTCCGCACCTGCCAGGAATTATCGTTGAGATATTGAAGAAGCGGTTCTACGGCGCCGGAGCCTATCTGGCCCATGGCTTTTATCGCCCAGTACCTGGCGTCTTCGTCGCCGCTTTGGAGAACCTTGAGCAGTTCGGGGGTCGATTGATTTCCGATCCGGCCGAGCACCGCCGCGACATTTTTGCGCATGACCCAGTTCTCGTGGCTTAAAGATTCTATGAGAAACGGGATGGAGTCTTTGGACATGAGCTCGAGATTTTTCGAGGCGCTCTCTCTTACCTCCTCATGGATATCGGCGAGAAGGCCTATCAGCACGTTTATAACGCGCGGGGTTCTGAAATTTTTAAGCGCCGTGGCGGCGGTATGGCGTATAACGAGATCATTGGATTTCAGGGCTTCGGTTATAAGGGCAGCGGCCGCGGCGTTGGAAGGGCCGTCGCATATTTCTCCGAGGGAATATATTATCCATCTTTTAACGGAATCCGTGGCCGCTTTTTTTTTATAAGCGGCCATTAATGCGTCTATGCCGAAAGGGCCTATTTTAATTATAGCGTCGGCCGCTTTTTTGCATATGGGTTCGTATCTGTCGCCTAACGCGTGTATAAGGACGTCTATGGCATCTTCGCCTAACGTTGAAAGCGCTTTTATGGCGGAGATCCTTATGTCTTCGTTTCCGGTGTCGTAAGCGTTGGCGAGGTAAGGTATGACCTTTTTTCCTAATTTTGATAGCGCATGGCAGGCGGAATCGCGGACATACCAGTAATCGTCGCTCAGGGATTCGATCAGCGACTCCACTATTTCCTCGCCGAATTTTCCGAGCACTTCGACGGACTTGTGCCTGAGCTCTTTTTTAGGGCTTTTAAGCGTTTTTTTCAGAAATTCGATGGCGGTCTTGTTACCGATTTCGCCTAACGCTGTTATGACGGCCGTCCTTACGTCGTTGTTGTCGTCGTCGACATATTTGATAAGGGCGTTGACCGCGTCGGACCCGCCGACACGGCCGAGGATCTTGGCGCACCAGAACCGCTTGTCGCAGTTCTCATCGGCTATGGCGTTTATAAGATGTTTTTCGGCTTCCTGGCCGAACGATATAAGGGCGTCGCCCAGTATGCGGCGCTTCGACCACGAACGGATGGAAAGAAGGTCGACTATGCCGGATATCGCCGCGTTTCCTGATTTTTTGAGGGCCTCGGTGAGCCAGAAGAAGGAGCGGTCGTTGTTTTCGGGCGTATTATTCATTTCGTCCGTGATCCTCTTTATAAGGCCGTCCGAACATATCTGGGCAAGCGATATCGCCGCAAAATAAGACGCTTCCTCGGACCCGGACCTGATGGCGCCGATAAGCGCCTCGCCCGCGGATTTAACGCCAAGCGCTCCGATCACCCTCGCGGCGAGCGCTTTTATGGAATCGTCCTTATCGCGTTCCAGGACCGGGACGAGATTTTTTCCGGCTTCGGTCGAGCCGGATTTTTCGATTTCTAAAATGGCTTTTTTTCTTTCCGCCGGTTTGGTTGAATTAAGCGCAAACATTAAATAATCGATATCGTTAGCCATGCAAGCCTCCTGATTATCAGGTTAAAGTTATCTTTTCGATCAGCCTTTTTTTCAAGGCATAGTAAAGCGCCAGAAGCGAGATAGCGGTTTCGGGCGCGCCGTAAGAGGCGTTATAGATCATTGACGCGTAAAGGTTATTTGAGAAAAAAAGATATCCCGAGAGCAGATGTATTAAAAATTTGAGCGTAAGAGCCGCGAAAGCGAAAAGCAGGATAGCGTTATTGCCGCGGCTCATCGCCAGTCCGGAAAAGCTTAAGACCGAGTAAGCGGCGGGGTAGTCGAGCGCCGCCTGGACCCAGCCGAAAATATTGGCGCCGGCGAATATCTTTAAAATACCGAGCGTTACTCCCGCGGCTGCTCCGGCCGCCGCTCCCGAAGTTACGGACAGCAGTATAAGCGGCAGAGAAACGAACGTCACCGAGCCTCCCTGAGGCATCGTGAAAAGCTTGAAGTTTGAGAGAACGTATGCCAGGCCCACGGCTATGCCGCATCTTGCGATTACCGAGGCTTTAGAGTTTTTTATCCGAGAATTTTTCAACTTTTTTCTCCAGGGCCTCTATTTTTTCTTGAATATTATTTATGTATCTGTTGTCTTTTTTTTCTTCGGCGATAAGGAGCGCTTCGCGGTATTTATCAACGGCCTCGGCATATTTAAAGCCGTTTTCGTATAATATGGCTATCGCCAGGACTATTTCGATATTGTTGGCTTCAAGCTTATAAGCCTGCTGCAAATTTTTCAGCGCCAGAACGTCGTTTTTAGATCCCGAGTAAATTATTCCGGCAAGATAATAAAGTCTGGCGTTTTCAGGAAATTTAGAAAGCGAATTTTTTATCTGCGTGAGAGCGTCCTCGTATTTTTTTTCTGATATGAGAAGATTGATGAGGCTTTCGTATGCGGTCTGGCTTTTTGCGTCCAGAGCTATGGCGCGTTTGAAGTTTTCGACGGCCGCCTTATCGTCCTTCAATTCGTGCGAGAGAACTCCGAGCAGTTCGTAAACCTGCGACGCCTGAGGCGCGAGTTCCTTGGCCTTCATTATTACGGCTTTCGCCTCGTTGAATTGCTGGTTGCGGATCAGTATTCTGGATAGGCCCAGATATGCGGGGTATTCCATGGGGAAATTCGTTATTATGTAAGCGTATGCGCTCATCGCTTCGTCGAAATTTCCTTCGTTGTAAATGCAGTCGGCCATGCCCAGATGCGCTTCAACCAGCTTCGAATTACTTTTGAGGGACTGTTCATAATATCCGCGCGCGAGCTTGAAGTTTTTTCTGAAGCGCCAGATATTTCCAAGCGCGAGATTTGCGAGTTCATGCTTGGGATTCATCCTGGCCGCGATGTCGAAGTGAATTATGGCGTTATCTATGTTGTTAAGCGCCTTGTAACATACGGCTATCTTATAGTTGGTTTCGGCGTCCTGTTTTAGATTGAGCGTTTTCTTGTAGAATACGATAGCCTCTTCATAATTTTTGCGGTTCAGGTAAAGGTCGCCCAGAAGATTGAGCGCTTGAAGAAAGCGGTCTTCGGTCGACACTATCTCGCGCAGTTTCGCTATGGCCTGCAGTTCGTCTCCGCGGCCGATAAGTTCGTAGACATAGCGGAGCCGCCCGGAATTTATCTGAGCGTTCTTCTCGGCTACGCCGGGCGGAAGATCTGGTTCAGCTTCGGCGGGTTCCTCTTTTCTGAATAATTTTTTATTAGAGGCCGCGCTTAAATTGTTTTTGGGCTGGGTTTTTACCTCCGGCTGCCTGAAGCCGCGGGCATATTCGGAGCGAAGTATCTCTTCGTATTTTTTGTATTCATTGTTTTGCGGATAAGTGTCCTGAAGTTTTTTCAATTCGAGCAGAGCTCTTTCAATATCGCCGCTTTTAGCGTAGAATTTCACCATGTTCAGAAAAATGTTGTCGGTTAAGGTCATTTCCTGCCCGAAAGCGCTCGAAGACGTTGAAATGATTAGGACAAAAGCCATTATGCAAAAAAATAATTTTGCGGATATTTTTAAAGTTCTCATTTATCCACCTCTAGTGAAGATTTTGCGGAAGATTTATTTCGGCGACCTCTTTTTATACGATTTTTTATTGAAATACTTAAATGCTCAGTTTTCTAAGGCGCGCGCAATTATGACGGCTATATTATTCATCACCATATAGCCTTTCGGCATAAGCTTTATCGCTTCGCCGTCGGCCGTTAAAAAACCTTCATCGTTTAATTTACGCAACATTTTGCCTGTTCTATCGAATATTTTTTTGTATTCATTCGAGCCGATCGCGCATTTTCTTAAACCTTCATAAGTGCGAAGGCCGAGCATTATTTTTTCGGTCATCACATCCATGTCGCTTAACTTTTCAACGAAACGGCTTTTAGCGCTTGAAACTTCGGACGCTATATATTCATGGATATCGCTTAAGTTCGTTGCCCTTTCGCGGCCCAGCGTGGAAACCGCCGAAGCGCCAAGGCCGATGTAATCCTCGCCGGACCAGTATGAATAGTTGTGCCTTGAAATGAATTTAACGCTTTTCGCGAAATTCGATATCTCGTATTGTAAATAGCCAGCTTTTTTTAGTTTTTCGCACATATCCAGATAGACGCCGGCCGTCGTTTCTTCATCCGCTTTTTCGAGTTCGCCTTTGGATACGAGCCTGTCGATTACGGTGGCTTCGCAAACGGAGAACTGGTACGCTGAGATATGACTTACCGATTTATAAGGTATGTCCGCTCCGTCGAACGCCGACGTTTTTTTGCCGGGCTTTTCGGGAAGCGCTATCATCAGATCGATGCTTATATTTTCAAATCCGCCCGATGCGGCCGCCGATACCGAATTTAAAGCGTCTTTGGCGTTATGGGCCCGGCCCAGCATTTTGAGCGCCGGATCGTCGAAACTTTGCGTTCCGATGGAAACCCGATTGAATCCAGCCTTTTTTAAAAGAGAAAACCCCTCTTCGTCAAGAATTGCGGGGTTTGTCTCAAAAGTTATTTCGGCGTCTTTTTGAACGTCGAAAATTTCGCTTATGTTTTTCAAAAATCCGGCGAGTCTGTCAATTCCCGCGACCGGCGGAGTTCCGCCGCCAAAATATATCGTCGATATTGAGCAGCTCTTTTTAAGCTCTTTTGAGCGGAAATCCAGCTCTTTTTTCAGGCGCTCGTAATATGAGCCGAATATGTTTTCCGCCCGGCCGCTCATCGCGTCCATTCCTACGGATGAAAAATCGCAATAATAGCATTTTTTCAGGCAGAAAGGAATGTGGACGTAAACATGCAGCCCTTTTTTCATTTATTTTCCCATGATCAGGTTTTTCAGCGAGTCGAATATGTTGGTATCGGCTTTCGGCACCTGAAGATTCTGATTCGCCGTTTTGTTGATCATCTCGAAAAATTTCGCGGTTATCGGCGAAGTTGGCGCTGATTTTAAGAACGGCACGCCGCTGTCCAAAGCTTTTCGCATAGGAACATATTCGTTCGGAATGGTGTATTGTATCTTCATTTTAATGAAATTTTCCATGTCGGAGACCGGCATCTCGGTTATCGTGTCTTCGCGGTTCAACGTCAGTATAACCTTGCTTTCGGGATATTCGAGGCTCTTCATGACGTCGAGGCATTTTTTCATGTTTCGAAGGCTCAATGTGTCGGAATTCATTACGAGCATTATACGGTAAGCTATGTCCATGGACATGAGAGACAGGTCTGTAAATGAAGAAGGCGTATCGATTATTATGTAGTCGAAATAGCCTTTGAAGACATCTATCAGCTCTTTTGTTTCTTTAACTTTTATGACTTCCGCCTCTTCGGGTTTTTTCGGGGCGAGCAGCATTTTGAAGTTATCCGCTATAGGCGCGAGGAACGGCGAGATATTTTCATAGGTTTTTATCTGGACTTCCTTTACAAGGTTCACGATCGTTTTGTCGTGCTTGATATCCAGGATCATATCCTGGCTTCCGAATTCGGTGTCCAGATCCACGAGCAGAATTCTAAGATCTTTATTAAGGGAGAGGCCGTACGCGAAATTGGCCGCGAAGCAGGAGCAGCCCGAGCCGCCTTTCGGCGAGAAAAATGTGTAGATTTTAGCTTCTTTTTCAGCCACTACGCCGGTTACCGCCGATTTTCTGACGCGGTCGCTCATAAAGCGCATTATTTTAAGGGAGATGGCAGGATTTAAAAGCATTATATAGCCGAAATTTTTCTGACTGATCTTATAAAGCTTGGAGTCGTCAACGCAGATCGCCGAAGCCATTCGCGGAGCTTCTTCTAAAAGCGCCATTTCGCCGAAAAAATCCCCTTCCTTAAGGATGGAAATGGTTTTTTCTTCGGTTTCCTCGCGCTTGGCTATCTTTACCTTGCCGCTGATTATGATGTAAAAAGCGTCGCCGGCTTCGCCCTGGCGGAATATGACGCCGCCTTTACTTACGCTTATTTCCTCGATAATCTCGCGGATCTTTTCCACGTGCATGTCGCTGAGGCTTGAAAAAATAGGAATTTGTTTTAAATCCATAAAGTGCTCTCCTTAGAAGATTTTTATATATTGCTAAATTCTAATATTTCGCCTTCATTCACTGAATCTTTAGTTACTTTTCCCGCGGGGATTTCCAGGACATATCGTGAACCTTTTATTATCGACGATATCCGCCGGGGGCCGAAGTTCCAGAGTATCTTAAGTATTCTTCGATCCTTGTCCAGAAAAAAGCAGTCGATGTTCATGTACATGAAAAAGGAGTGTATCGAGGAGCAGGGTTCTAAAAGTATTCCGTCATGTCCCTTCAGGCTCTTTTTAAACATAAGGCCCGCGGCCCTTTTAAAGAACGTATCGCATTTCAATATTTTATCCGCTATAATAAGGCCAGACGGCCCTGTTACTCTAATCATATTCTTAAATAATAATATTCGCTTATGTCGGGAAGTTTTTTATGAACTCAAAAACGACGCCGCCGAGAAGGACGACCATGATCGTCGGGAATATGCAGCCGACCATCGGAAAGAGCATCTTGACCGGCGCCTGCATCGCGAGCTGTTCCGCGCGCTGCCTTTTTTTCAATCGCACCTGCGCCGATTGGACCTTCAATATTTTCGAAACCGAAACGCCGAGCTGATCGGCCTGAACGACCGCGGATATAAAGGATGTAAGATCGGGCACGTCCATTTTATCGGACATTGCCTTAAGCGCTTCTTTTCTCGTGCGGCCCATCTGCATTTCCTGAAGCACTATCCGAAGCTCTTCGGCGATCGGGCCTTTGAATTTCGTTATAAGTTTGGCGAGGGCGATATCGAAACCCAGGCCGGCTTCGACCGAAACGCAAAGAAGGTCGAGAACGTCCGGCAGCGATTTCTGGATCATGTATTTTCTGAACGCTACGAGCCGTTGAAGATATATTCGCGGGCCTAAAAAGCTGATGATAAAAATGACGAAAGTCCCTATTCCGAGAGTTTTTATGGGAATCCCCGAAACTATTCCTATGCCCGCGAATAACGGCGCGGGAACCACCAAAAGTATTATTTTAAGCACGTTGAATTCCGTAGCGGTAAGTCCGCCAGGGTTTCCGGCCTGCGCCAGTTCCTTTTTCAACTGGGACGCGGTATCCACCTTGTTGCGCTTGGTCAGAATATTGGCTAAGCCGGTAAGTATAGGCTTTATTATACGTTCGAGGAAGGACTTCTGAAGTTCCTCGTCCTCAAGAGCGGCCTTGGCCTTACTGGCTTTGGTTTCTTCCTTCGGCTGGCCGGAGAATTCTTCAAGCCTTGTAATGGCAGTGTTTTTACTTTCCGGTATGAAAAACATCAGGGCGGCTATTATTATTCCGCCGATTAATAGCAATGAAGTTATATCCACTGTATGCGCGTCCCTCCAAAAATAATTAAACGTCTATGTCGGTTATCTTTTTGATTATAAGTCCGCCCGCGGCCATCATTATAATGCATCCGACAATACAGTACCATCCTTTGAAAGAGCCGACCTCGGCCATAAGGAACTTGTTGACGAAATAATCGGGGTTCATGGCGTAGATTGTGAAGCCGAGAAATATCGGAAGCCCCGTGATAACGTAGCCGCCCATTCGCGCCTGTGACGTGAGGGTCACGATCTGGCCTTTTATTTTTATGCGTTCTCGTATGGTTTCGGCTATTTGATCGAGTATTTCGGAAAGGTTTCCGCCGACCTCGCGCTGGATGAGCACGACCGTTATAAGGAGATCGAAATCGTCATTTTCAAGGCGCGCCGCCATATTGGTAAGCGAATCCTCAAGGTTTAAGCCCATCGAGTTTTCACGCAGGACTTTTTTAAATTCGGTGCACATCGGCGGCGGAGATTCGCGGGTTATAAGTTCTATGGCCTGCATGAACGAATATCCGGCTTTTAAAGCGTTCGAAATTATGCCGAGAGTATCGAGGAGAAGGTCGGCGAACAGTTTACGCTTTTTAGCCTTCATCATGTTAATCCATACGAATGGCAGATAGCCGCAAATGGCCGATATCATAAGCCCGAGGGCGAGCCTTTTTAAAGCCAGGCATATTACGATCATAGGAACGATGGACATGAAGAAGACGCCGGCCATAAATTCCGTCGGCCGCAAAGGTATGTCGGCCGCGGAAAGCAGTATCGCGATTTTTTCCTTGATCTTTTCAGGCGTGATGATGGTGCCGATGTTTTGAAGAAAATCGCTTTTTTTAGCCAGGTCTCCGACGGCCTCGCCGGCCGTTGAAAGTTCCTGGGCCAGACCGCTCGTATGCTGGTCGGCAACGAATTTGTCGAGCCTGTCCTTTACGCTTTCCTGACGTTTCACGACCACCTGATATGAGCCGAGCAGGAACATGAAAAGAATCACCAGAGCGATCATTATTACGAACATTGTTATGAAATGACCCATATTGCATACCCCAGAATACACGAAAATTTTTAAAAAACCAACATGTTTTTTACTTCATTTGAATGAGAATTTCACTTAATTAAACATAATACATAAAATGAATAAAAAATGCAAATTAATTTTTCAAATATCTGTTTTTACCATCCGCGCTTGCTATCGACGAATAAGTCCGCGGGAAGTTTTATGCCTTGTTCTTCGAATTTGGTCATGAATTTCGGCCTTATGCCGGTAGGTTTGAGACGACCCACTATTTTGCCTTTTTCGTCGATGCCGTGCTGTTCGAAAACGAAAACGTCCTGTAATACGACGGTTTCGCCTTCCATGCCCTGGACTTCGGTAACGGCGGTAACTTTACGTGAGCCGTCCTTCAAGCGCGACTGCTGGACTATTACGTTGACGGCGCCGGCGATCTGTTCGCGGATAGCTTTTACGGGAAGGTCCATACCGGACATCATGACCATCGTTTCGAGACGGGCTATCATATCGCGCGGAGTGTTTGCGTGGCCGGTGGTAAGCGATCCGTCATGGCCCGTGTTCATGGCCTGAAGCATATCAAGCGCTTCGCCGCCGCGGCATTCTCCGATTACGACCCTTTCAGGTCTCATACGAAGCGAGTTTTTAACCAGATCGCGGATGGTGATGGCGCCTTTGCCTTCGATATTCGCGGGCCTTGTTTCCAGCCTCACCACGTGAGGCTGTTTGAGCTGAAGCTCGGCCGCGTCTTCGATCGTTACGATGCGTTCGTCCTCGGGAATGAAGCATGAGAGAATGTTGAGCAGGGTCGTCTTTCCGGAACCGGTACCTCCGGAAACCACTATGTTCAGGCGCGCAAGAACGCATGCTTCGAGAAATGTAGCCATTTCGCGTGTCATGGCCCCGAAATTTATGAGATTTTCGATCGTCATGGCGTCTTTTTTGAATTTACGGATAGTGACGGTGGGCCCGTTGAGCGCGAGCGGCGGGATAATTGCGTTAACGCGCGAGCCGTCGGCCGGCCCGCCCTTGATGCGGGCGTCGACTATAGGAGACGATTCGTCGCATCGTCTTCCGAGGGGAGCGACGATCTTTTCTATTATACGCATTACGTGGGCGTTGTCCTTGAATTTGCAGTCGGAAAGGATGAGCTTTCCTTTTTTTTCTATGTAAACCTGATATGGGCCGTTGATCATTACTTCCGAAATATCGACGTCCTCGAGCAGGGGCTGCATGGGGCCGAGACCGATAACATCGTTTATTACCGAAGTTATAACGGCGTTTTTTTCCGCCGAGGTAAGAGAAAAGCCTTTTTCGGCGGCGATTTGTATGTAATATTCTTCCAGCGTGGGTTTGAGTTTGGCTTTTTTTTCGTCGTCGGACTTGATCTTTAAAAAATCTTCATCAAGCTTTTCAACAAGCTTGTTCTGCATTTCAGTTTTAATAACATCGCTAGGGCATTCTTTTTCATCTCCGCCCTTAGATGAAGATTTGCCTTTTTCGAGATCGTCTTTGTCGTCCGTGGATATTCTTTTGAGAAGGCTCATTTTATACCTCCGATAATTTTAAACATATTTATTTTTATATAAGCTCACTTTTTCATGAAATTTTTAAAAAAGTCAAAAACATTGGCTTTAGCCTGGGGCGGCAGTTCCGCCATGTTTAGAAGATCTCGATCTTCCGGCGTAACCGTAAATGAAACGAAATCGAAAATGGCTTTTACGATCGGAACGTCCAGTTTCAAGTCCGTAACGAAGGGGCAGCCATTGTTGAGGGAAGATACGACGCGTTCGCCGTCTGAAGGAATCTGGCAACTTATTTTTATCAGTTTTTCTTCGACTATAGCCGTATCTATACCCATTTTCTGGAAAGCCCTGTTGAGTATCAGAAAAATATTGTCTTTAGGGATTTGAAGGTCCTTTAAAATCTCAAACGTGAGCACGAGGTTTTTGATGGTGGTTATCTCGAGGGTCGCGACGATGAAAAGCGCCGCGGTCCAGTCGAATATCGTAAGTTCGGTTTCGGTTATGAGATTTGAGGTGTCGATGATGATATAGTCGTAATTTTTTTTAAAGCATTCGAGGATATATCGCAAATGGAGCATTTTTATTTCTTCGGCGAACTGCGGTTTGGACGGAGCCAGAAGGACGTCGAGGCCGGATTCGTGTTTGGTGACGAAATTTTCAAGCAGTTCGATCGGAACGGTCGAGGGTTCGCCCATTTCTTTTACCAGTTCGTATATGGTTTTAGTGGGCTTCAAATTAAGCATAAAGCCTATATCGCCGAACTGAAAGTTAGCGTCAATCAAGGCGATTCGCCGGCCCTTGTTTTTAAGGAAAAGCGCCAGCATGACTGACATGTTGACGGCGAGTGTCGATTTTCCGACTCCGCCCTTGGTGGAAAAAATAGTGATGATCTTTCCGGCGGGAGTGCGCGCCAGCGGGCCTCCCGCGGAAGTTGAAGCCGCTTTTCTTGATTGAAGGACCTTTTCATGCGCGGCGTTCAGCGAGGTTAAAAGCTCGTCCGATTTTACCGGGAGCATGAGAAAGTCCGAGCATCCGGCTTTCATTGCTTTTCTGATTTTGTTGAAATCCGAGGTCGGCGCGAACGCTATGATAGCGATCTTTCCGGAAGCTATCTGGGAGTCGATGCTCTTTAAAAAATCAAAATAAGCTTCGTTATCCGTTTCGAGATCGAAGAGTATTATATCGGGATTGCTGGATTTATATGCGTTTCCAAGTTCTTCAACTGATTTTATACGGGCGCATACTTCAAAGTTTTTATTTTCTTTGAGCTGAGCTTCGAGCGTTGAAACCAAACCTGAATTGTGTTCGATTATGAGGATCTTAATTTTTACATCACTCGTTTTTAAATAATCTTTTTCGCATTGGACATAAATTATATCAAAGTATTTTTTAAAAATCAACTGTCTTATATTTATATTTTATAATTAAAACATCACTTAATGTAAATCCTTGACTTTTTTTATGAAATGTTATAATCTAACCTTTTAAAAAATTAATAATTCTCTTATCAATCGGACAAACATTAAAATTCTCAATATGAGGAGCGAATAAAATGGAACCCAAAAAAACCCAGAAGCTAATTCCAACTTTGCTCGTAGGCCTTGGTGGAACCGGTTACAGGACGCTTAAAACCATAAAGAAAAAATTTATTGAAAGCGCTCATTATAATTATCAGGTTCCTTCGATGGTCAATTTTTTAAGTTTCGACACCGACACGAATATCGAAGACAAGAAGGACGAAGACGTTCTTACCACTTCCGAAAAAGTCGTTCTTACGGTGGATACTACGAGCGTTCTTGGAAATCTCAATCAATTCCCTCATATTAAAAAGTGGTTTCCGGTCCATAAGATCCAGGAAACCGTCGCTCACGGCGCTCGTCAGATAAGGGCCCTCGGCCGCCTTTCAATATTTTCGAATATAGATATAGTGGTGGACGCCATTCGCTCAGCGCTTCACAGAATAAACGATAAAAAACTGCTCTCAGGCGTCGAAATAGCCAGGACGGGCGATACCGTTCCAGTAAATGTTTTCATAGTAAGTTCCGTTTGCGGCGGCACCGGTTCCGGAATGGTCGCCGATCTTCCTTATATATTGAGGCAGGTTATTTCAAAAGAAACGGTCCAGCATTCGTGCGAGATTCACGGCTATCTTTTTATGCCTGACGCTTTCGTCGATATCGCGGATTCGGAGCTTGAACGCCTTAAAGCCAACGGAGCGGCCGCGTTGAAAGAAATCGACCTTTTCATGGAAAATATGGAACGTTTTACGACGCGCTATTCGGACGGATTCTGGGTAGACGACAATGTCGGCATGCTGAAACCTTACGATTTCTGTTATCTGGTTTCCGGCGTCGATATAACCGAACAGCGCACCATCGAACGCGTCGTCGCCGAACAGGTTTTCCACGGCTTTGGCACCGAACTCACCAAAGATTCCAAGAGCTATCTCGCCAACGTTCCGACTAACGCCTTTAAAGCCATCCCTGGCGGCGAGTTCGTCGGGAAAAGGACCAATTACAGCTCGCTCGGCGTTTCATCCTGCGTCATGCCGGTTAAAAAGATAGTCGAAATATTTTCCAATAAATTTTCCGCCGGGCTTATGGACGCCATTCTTGAATACGCCAATCCGAAAGACGAAAAATCCGAGAACCCATGGCAGAAAGACGTAGTGCTATTCGTCAGGAATAACGGCCTGGAGGTCGATTCCAAGGGTGAAATGAAGATACTCGATAAGATCATGGAAATAAACAAGGTAGTTAAAATGACCGCGTCGAAATATAAAGAGCTCGCCGTATCAAATATGGGCGAGATATTGCTTCAGGACCAGTCCGCGGCCGAAAAATCGTATTCGGACGTGAAAAAATCGGTGCTCGAAGCCAAAGACGCTATCGTCACCGCTCTTGTTAAAAATTACGTGGCGCTTACGGCGCAGGCCATGGGCGATGCCAACCGCGGAGTACGCTTCGTCATAAAAACCTCCGAACATCTGCTGAATATGCTCGAACAATTCCGAGGCCAGCTCGAGCGCGAGCGCGAACTCAAGAAAAAAGATATGGGGCGCTTCCTTCAGACGGTCCGCGAAAAGAAACAGTTCATCGAGGAAGAATCGTCGAAGAGCTGGTTCAGGAGAAGCAACCGTGCTCTTTCGGAAGCCGCTGAACTCTGGGCCCAGAATAATAACAGCGCTTTTATTTCACAGTTGCAGGTGGACAGGCGCGACGTGGCTATTGAAACGCTCGATATGTTCATGCAGAACGTCAACTCGAATATGAAAAAACTTCAATCCTTCAATTCGCTCGTCGAAGTGCTTGAAAGCAAATTCGACAAGAGCGCGACGTTTACCGGAACGGTCCTTGACGAGCGCGAAAGCGACTGGCTCCTCAATAATTCGATAGTCGCAAGCGAAGACCTCGAAAGGCTTTATAAGGAAAAAATAGGAAATCCGGGATCGTACGAAATCGAATTCGTAAGCAAGGACGGCCTCAACATAAGTGAAAAATGGCCTTTCTATTGCGAGAATTCGGTCGTGTTCGAAAGCGACGTAAGAAATTACGTTTCAAATATCCTCGAGAAAAAACTGAAAGAGCTTTCAATCGAAGAATTCCTCATCGAAAAATCGAAGGTCACCGGAAACGACGAAGTCAGAAACGTCGGCGAGGCGCTCGCTCAGAAAGGCAAGACGCTCTGGCAGATAAATAAGGGCCTCTATCCCGGCCATCTGGTTCCGCTCAACCTGCTCGGCGTTTACGATAAAGAGACTACGAAGATATCGGACCACGTCCAATCGATCTTGAAAAAAGATTCTCAGGTCGTAACGACGCGTGACCCGCACCGCATAACGTTGATCCAGAGTGAACACGGCGCGCCGCTTTTTGCGATATCGAAGATAGAGGACTGGGAAAACAAATACAACAAATATAAAAAATCCGAGTTTCTCCACGCCATAACCGAGGAAGAATATAAGATCGAATGGGACAATTATCCGTTCAGGCCGATGTCGATAGACAAGAAGGAAGGCGTTAAGTATTTTACGCTGGGCACCGCTCTGAAATTCATACAGGCCGTCAAGGTTGAGGGGAAAACACAGTATTACTGCACATTTGACCCGACCGAAGCCGTAAATCCGGACGATAAAAAAGATACATGGCTTGGTTCAAACAGGCTCGACGCTTTCGAAAACTTCATAAAAAACCAGCAGGTACGCAAACTCAAGCATATGATCGAGCGCGAACTCGATAAGATCGGATCGTATCGCGACCAGATACAGCTCATAGTTTCGGTTGCGCAGAATCTGAAAGGGCATCTTGAAAAAATTGACGAAACTTCGCCCATATACGAACTGATAAAAGAAGAATACAAGTCGCTGGGAGAGCTCGTCAAAGAGCTCGACAAAAAGCGCGTGCAGGATGAATCCGAAGAACAGCTTCATAGTTCGACTAAATAAAATGAAATTTTCGGCTTAACATATCCTATTTAACAAAATGGCAGGCTTTGGCGGTCTGCCATTTTGTTAAATAAATTATGAACCCGGTTTCGGTTATATTGCGAGTTTTAGCAAGTCCACCTACTGGTAAGTGTGAAACAGAATAATAAAATTGCAAGGCCCTGGAGTTATAAGATGCCAAGAAAGAAAAAAAATGAAAAGACCGAACTTAAAAATATCGCCGTGCCCGACCGCGAAGGCTTTATAACCGCTTTAAAGAATGATTCGTTCGTGAAGGGCTTTCCCGGAACGCTCGATTGGTTTTTCGCGGAAGCGCAGAAATTTTTCGAGGCTGATGAACCGTCGCTTTTAGTCGAAGCGTGCGGCATAGTTAAGGTCGCGCTCGAAAGCAAAGAGATGCAGAAAAGCGAATATTATATAAAGTGCATGAACCGCCTGGGCTATTACACTCATCTTCGCGGCGATGAAAAAGCGGGCCTGGCCATATGCCTTGACGCTCTCGATATGGCGCTTGAAACCATGGGGCCTGAAAACGAGACCGCGGCTTCAATATATAATAACGCGGGCGAAATATACTGGTCGCTTGGCGACGCGCAAAGGTCCGGGGCTTATCACAAGAAAGCGCTCGCCATAAGGCTGAAATTATTCGGCGAGAGCGGCCCCGAGACGGCGGAAAGTTTGTGCGAAAACGCAATAGTTATGGCGGCGCGAGGGAATTCGGACGGGGCGCTGGAGATGATGTCGAAGTCGCTTACGTTATACGAAAAGGCTTTTGGAGAGCGTAATTTTTACACGGCGGTCGTTATGGCTAATCTCGGCCGTTTCCATTACAGGCGCGGGGAATTCCAGAAATCCGTCGAATTAAATCTTAAAGCGGCTTCGATCTATGAAGAATTATATGGAGCGAAATACAGGTACAACGCTGACGTCTATTTCAACGCCGGCGAATCCTTTTATGCCATGGCGGATGACGATAGAGCGATAGAAAATTACGAAAAGGCTCTCGCCGCCGATGTTTATGGTTCGGACAAAGATAAAAGCTTTTCCGCCGACATAATGAACAAGGCTGGATACGCATATATCAATAAGAAGGAATACGCGAA
Source organism: uncultured bacterium (assembly GCA_964545075.1). Taxonomy (GTDB): domain Bacteria; phylum Muiribacteriota; class UBA9980; order UBA9980; family UBA9980; genus DAOPXV01. The sequence continues at coordinate 28,385 of CAZJFS010000011.1, read as the reverse complement.
GGGAATAGAAAAATTCAAGGCCGCATTCGACGTGAAACTTGCGCTAAGCGGGGCCGAAAGCGCCGAGACCGGTTTGTGCATGAAGAACCTGGGCGTCGGGTACGAACGCCTCGGCGAGCGCGAAACTTCCATGGAATGGTTCGAAAAGGCGGCCGCCTTTTTTTCCGGTTCACGTAAGAGCGCGCATGCCGGCATTCTCGCCGAGATATTGATAAATATGGCCGACGCTCTTTCGGTCACGGCCGAAAAAGAGCGGGCTTTGAGCTATTATCAAAAGGCCCTCGACATAAGGGTTGAAAATTACGGCACCGACAACGTCGAAACCGCTTCCGCCTACAGCCGCATCGCCTGGCATTTTTTCAATAACGGCCGTTTCACCGAAGCGCTTGAATATTTTGACCGCGTTCTTCTGATATGGATTAAAAATTACGGCGAATCCGATGCGAGCACGGCCGAGATCTATGAAAGCATAGCCTCCGCGAATGAAAAGGCGGGCGAATATCAAGCGGCCCTCGATAATTATTTTACCGCTCTTGGAATCAGGCGGGCGGTGAACGGCGGCGAAGCCGACGACTCTATAATAACGCGCATCAAGATTGCCCGCGTGTTTTCAAACGCCAAATCTTTCACGCGCGCGATCGAATATTTCAAAGAGGCGCTTGAACTTAAAATAAAGCTTTCAGGCGCTGAAAATAACGAGACCGCATCGATTTATAACGAAATGGGCGAGAGCTATCACTCGGCGGGGCGCGAATATGACGACGAAGCTTTAAAATGCTATAACAACGCCCTTGAATTAAGGCTCAAGTTCCGCGGCGAAAAAAGCGTCGAATATGCCACTACCTGCAATAACCTCGGCTGGCATTACACCGGAAAAAAAATGTACGCCGAAGCCGGGAGTTTTTTTGAAAAAGCCATGGAGGCATATGCGGCCGTTTACGGTGAGAATGACTTCAGGGTAGCTATTCTCCTCGATAATATCGCCGCCATGAAGGATTCGGCTGGCGATCTGCCGGGCGCCGCCGTGAATTATTTGAAGGCGCTTGAAATAAGAACCGGTTTTTTCGGCGAAAAGAGCATCGATGTTATTCTTAATTTGGATAATATCGCCGCATGCTTCATCAAATCCGGAAAATATGAAGACGCTTACGGCTATTATTCACGTTCGCTCGGGATCAGGCGTGACCTGTTCGGCGTAGAAAGCCTGGAAGCGGCCACCGGCTTCACAAATATCGCCTGGACCGAAAGATATGGCGGAAAATACGGCGAAGCCGCTGAAAATTTCAACCGGGCGCTCGAAATCTGCGTATCCTCGGCCGGTGAAAAAAGCGGGCTCACGGCGGATTTGAATTTCGATCTGGGCGGGGTTTATGAATTGCTGGGCGAATTCGTGAAAGCGCGTGACAAATACCAGGCATGCCTTGATGTCAGGCTCGAAGTATGCGGCGCCGGCCATGTCGATACGGCGCTTGCCTATAATAAAATGGGCTGGAGCATGATCAACCTTCAGAAATACGCCGAAGCCATACCATACTTCGACCGGGCGCTTCTGATATTCATCAAAAATTCCGGCGAACAGAGCCTGCAGTGCGCCGCGATATATGAAGGCATAGCGTCGGCTTATGAGAAGCTTTCGGATGAGCGGGCTATCTGGTATTATAACAAGGAACTGGAGATTAAAATAAGGGTTCGAGGCGGGAACGACGGTGATACGATATCCGCCATTGACTCCCTGGCCTCGGCTCTCGCCGCGCTTGCCGGCGATAACGGCCGGGCCATCGAATATTATGAGAAAGCTTTAAAGGCAAGGATTTCGGTGTATGGCGAAAAAAGCCTGCAGGCGGCCGTCGGTTTCATCAATATTGCCGGCGTTCTTCTCGCCTCGGGCGAATATGAAAAATCGGCGGAAAATTATACGGCGGCGCTGGAAATTTACATTGAAAACGGGCGCGGCAAAGATCCTGCATTAATCAACGTTTATAACGAACTAGGCGAAGCGCTTTACAACCTCGGCAAAGATTCCGCGGCCCTCGAAAGTTTTTATAAGGCCGCCGACATTTATTCCGGATCGTCATCCGGGGCTTCGGACGATAACGCGGCCCTCGTTTATTCGAATATCGCCGAGTATTTTTTCATAAACGGCAGATTGGACGAAGCTTTTGAAAACTATTCGAAGGTTTTGAAGATGAAGCTCGATTCGCGCGGTCCGGATCATCCTGAAATAGCCTGGATATACACCAAGCTCGGGAAAATGTTTGAAACGAAATCCGAATATTCAAAAGCGCTCGATTATTTTGAACGTTCGCTGAACATACATATCAAGAATTTCGGCCCGGCCCATGAACAAGTCGCCGTCCTGCACGCATACATCGGCGGCGTATATTCAAAGCGGTGCGAATATCATAAGGCGCTTGAATATTATACCCGGGCTATAGAAATCAGGCGCGCCGCCCATGGCGAAAATCATCAGTCAGTCGCCGAACTCTATGACGCTTTGGCGTGGATATTCGCGGGTCAGAGCGATTTTTTAAAGGCGCTCGATTATTTTGAAAAAGCTCTCGCCATAAGGCGCGAGATATATGGTGAAGACCACGCCGACACTGCTTTAAGCTATAATAATCTTGGCTGGCTGTTCAACGGCCGCGGCGAATATTCGAAGGCGCTCGAAAGCTTCGGCATGGTCCTGAAGATAAATATCAGGCTTAATGGAGCGAATACCGCCGACGCCGCATCGATCTACAGCAATATCGGCGAAATATATTCCAGGACCGGCGTAAGCGTAAAGGCGCTCGAATATTTCAATCTTTCGCTTAAAATAAGAACTTCCATATTCGGGGCCGACAGTCCGGAAGTCGCGTCTAACTATGACAGCATCGGCTGGGTTTTTTCGGGTTCCGGAAGGACGCGGGAGGCCATCGAAAATTTCAACGCGGCGCTCGATATAAGGCAGAAGGTTTTCGGCGCCGAGCATCTCGAAACCGCCCTCGGTTTTAATAACCTTGGCCTCGCATACTCGCAGTGCCAGAATTTTGAAAAGGCGCTTGAAAATCTTGAAGCGGCGCTCGATATTTACGTGAAGCTTCTGGGGGAACAGCATCTCAGCGTAGCAGCGGTTTACGATAACATCGCCGGGGTATATAACCGGGAGAACGATCACCAGAAGGCTTTTGAAAATTACGCGAAAGCGCTTGAATTAAGACAGGCCGTTCTTAACGACGACTCGCATCCGGAGATCGCTTCAAGTTATAACAAAATAGCCAATATTTATCTCGCCGGCGGTAATTTTTCAGGCGCCCTCGAATATTATAACAGGGCCCTCGAGATATATCAGCGCGTTTTTGGCGAGCGGCACGAAATCGTAGCGACGGTGTTCGATAATATCGGCATCCTTCATCTTAACATGCATGAGCCGGCTAAAGCGTTCGAATATTTCAACCAGGCCCTTCGCATAAGGATCGACGCCAACGGCGAGAATTCCGAGGAAACGGTTACGAGTTATTATAATATAGGCGACGTTTATTATCAGCAGCAGGAATATGCCGATTCGCTTAAGTATTTCACGAAGGCTCTCGAGATAAATATGGCATTGCGCGGCGAGAATCACGCCGAAACGCTCTCGAATTGCGTCAGAATCGCCGGGATCTTCATGCAGCTTTCCCAGTATGAAAAGGCCCTTGAATATTATAATAAAACTCTTGATATCGGGCTCTCGATATATGATCAGCCTCATTACGACCTGGTTTTAAGCCATTTCAATATCGGGCTGACGCTCGCGAAACTCGGCAGAAAGAATGAGGCGCGCGAGTCGCTCGAAAGAGCTAAGGCGGTATGCGTTGAAATGGATCTTGCGGATGACGTCAAAGCCATAGAAGAAGAAATTTCAAAACTCGGATGATATATTTCGCGCCGAATATATTTTTTTGCATTTTGAAAAGTTCTATGATAAAATAATGCTTTCAAAGCCATTTATTGTAATATCGATATTTTTCGGGGAGAGCGTATAATTATGCTTCAAATTTTTGGAAATATATTATATTTTATTTTTATAATATCGATTTTCTTCATTTTTCCGGTCATATACTCGATGTTTTTCAACCTCCACGATAACGTCTGGCTCGTTCTATGCCTTCTCTATGCGTGTTTCACGGTCGGATATTATTTCATATACTCGTTGCTATACACTTTCCGGGATAAAAACGGCAGGCTTGTATTTTTAACCCCTCAGGGACCCGCCGAAGCCATTTCTCCGCTCGCTCCAGAATCCATAGATACCGTCATGTCGCGCGGAGTCCTCGAACAATCCGGTTTTGGCCTCCGGCAGGACGTAAGCATGCTTATCTGGAAAAAAGCTTTCATGTTTTCGGCTTTGCTGCTTTTTCTTCTGGCGCCGTTCATACTTTATTTTTTCAAGGACATACGCTATACGCAGATAGTGGCCGAAAGCCAGAACAAGGACGCTATAATTTCCGTAGCGCAGCTTTTAAGGCTTAAAATGGAAGACGACGCCAAGGACGATCTGGCCATTTTAAACAGCATAAAAAAAGAAGACGTCGTCGTTGTTTTCGGACAGCACGACAAGGTTGAAGTAGTATTAGAACTGGCTAATATTCCATTTACCCGGATATTCCCGAAGGACGTTAAAGATTTTGACTTCAAGCCTTCCCAGATCGTTATGGTGAACTGCCCCGGAAAATTTCCGCCACTCGATGGAAACGTTCCTTTTGAAAAACTGAAAAAATTCGTCGATGACGGAGGCTTTCTTTTTACCACGGACTGGGCGCTTCAATATACTTTGGAGGGGACGGCGCCGGGTTTCCTGGAGGCGGTCAGGAACGAAACGCGGGATGAGGTCATGCCGATAAAAGTGGCCGACTTAAATTCCGAGTTTACGAAAAATATAGCGCCGGCCGGCGCTACTCCGTCCTGGTGGGAATTTTTTTCTTTCCCGATGAAAGTATTGAACAAGGATAAAGTAAAGATCATCGTTAAAAGCGATAAAATGAAAACGGTATACGGCCACGAGGGAATTGCGGCGTTCTTCGATTACGGCAAGGGGAAAATCATTCACACTACCGCTCATTTCCTCCAGCAGAAAAGCGTTATTACGACGTCGAGACAGGGCGGCGATGCCCTCGCCTACGTCCGTGACGAGCTTAAAATAGACCAGTCAAAACTCAGCGAAAGCTTTAAAAAAACTCTCAAGAGCCTTAAGGCGGGCCAGATAGAGGATGTTTATTCAATCGTCCGCTTCATAGCCAATGTAATAGTGGCGAAGAAAAAGACCCAGAGATAAAGAATTTTGAAATAATGAAAAAATCACCGTCCATATCACATAATTACGGCATGGCAGCTGGAGCGCTCGTATCCGCGGCGCTTTATATAATGCTCTTAATGCCCTTTACCGGAACGCTTCTTTCGATGTTCGAAGGCCGCTTATACGACGCGAAGATGAATTTTACCGCGCTTCGAAACTATCAGGATTATTACCGGAACATAGTCATTTTAAAGATCGACGATGTGTCGTTCGAAAAACTCGATATGAAATGGCCATGGAACAGACGCATTTACGCTAAGGCAGTCGATGTGCTTTCAGGCCTTGGAGCCAAGGTCGTGGCTTTTGACGTTTTCTTTTCGGAAACTTCATCCCGCGATCAGGATCCCACGCAGGATATGGCGTTCGCGGCGGCGATAAATCAGGCCACCGTTCCCGTGGTTCTCGCTTATTCTAAAAATGACAGGATAATTCCCGCGCTTGCCTCGACGGCCGCGAAATCTGGTTTTATCGAGAATTTATTTGACGCGGATTCCATCGTCCGCCAATCCAGGCTTATATACAGAAACAACTCAGGCGGCTCTTCGCAAAATTTCGAGCCGTCCTGGAATTTTATGGTTTTGAAGGAATTTCTCGGCCTTTCAACCGGTTCGGTGACTCTTTCCCAGGATTACATGAGCGCGGCTTATACCTCGACGACCAGAAACGGCGGGGTGGTGACCATGCGCGACCGTCGGGCCGACTTCCAGCTTTCCGACGGCGAGAACATGTATATTAATTACGGCATCGGCGAAAACCATATCAGGGCCCTTTCGTTTTATCAGATCGTGACCGGGGAATTCGATCCGGAATGGATCCGTGGAAAGATAGTCCTGATAGGCGCTACGGTGCGTTCGCTTCACGACGATTTCGCGACTCCCATGATGCTCAAGACCAAATTAACTACGCCCGGGGTCATGATCCATGCGCTCGCGCAGGCGACTTTTCTTGAAAACGCTTTCATTTACAAAGTTTCTAATTTTTTTAACTTCGCCTTAACTATTCTGCTTTCGGTTTTTTTAGGGGCGGTGATTGCCAGAAAAACCCCGTTCAAGGCTTTTGTAACGGCCGTTCTGCTTATGCTGGCCCATCTTCTGGCGACCGGCGTCCTGTTTTATTTTCAGATAGCCGTGCACAGCGTTTTGCCGCAGCTTTCAATGATACTCACGTACGTTTTCATGACATCCTATAAATATCTTAAAGAGGAGAACGAAAAGCAGCTTATCAAAAGCATTTTTAAACAGTATGTCACGGCGGAGGTCGTCGATGAGCTTCTGGAAAGCCCTGAAAAACTGGCGCTTGGCGGAAAGAAGACGAAGCTGACCGTCCTGTTTCTCGATATAAGGAATTTCACGCGGCTTTCAGAGCAGCTTACGCCTGAAGCGGTCGTCGATCTTTTGAACAGTTTTTTCGAGGAAATGGTCGCGATAGTTTTTAAATATGATGGAACGCTCGACAAATATCTCGGCGACGGCATGATGGTCATATTCGGAGCGCCGGCCGACCGTCCTGATAACGCCCGCCGCGCCGTGGAATGCGCGCTCGAGATGCAAAGGGCCTCCATCGAGTTCTCCCGGCGCAGAAGGGCCGCGAATATCTACACGATAGACGGCATCGGCGTCGGAGTTAATACCGGCGAAGTCGTCGTCGGGAACATAGGATCTCAAAAACACAAGGAATACACTATAATCGGTGATAACGTGAACCTCGCCGCGAGGATAGTTTCGATCGCTCTCGTTAATCAGGTGCTGGTTTCCGAAAGCACCTATCTCGAACTGGCGTCGAAGCTCGAGGTGAAGAAGAAGGAAACGGTTAAACTCAAGGGGAAGACAGAACCGGTGAATGTATATGAGATAGTCCGTATAAATTGAACTTAAAAGACCGGGCGAGTCAAAACAAAAATAAACATGGAAAATAAAAAAACCGGATGAAATGATCCGGCTTTTTTTATTTTATACGTTCCTTGTAAACTTAATTAAATTAAAGGTTGACGCATTCGTCACTATTTGCGAGCATTTTAAAGATCTGATCGAGTTTGGTTATCATGAGCACTTTTTTTACGTAATTGCCGGCGTTGGAGATAAAGAATTTCTTGCCTTTTTTTGTGCACTTATCATATTCGTTGAGTATGAAATTAAGGCCGAGGCTGTTTATGAAATTTATCTCCTTCAGATTTAAGACGATCCTGTCGGTTTTTATATCGGCCATTTCGCAGAAATTCTTTTCGAGTTCGGGATTTGAAAGGAATTCAAGCTTTCCCGCCAGCGATATTTCATCGAACGCGACATCGACTCCGCCGATATTTTTTTCTTTGCGGGTAATTATATTATAAGTGAATGGGAGCTTTTCGGAACTGTCGTCTATCGCTACCATTTTAGTACTCCTTAAAAATTAAATGCTTTCCGGTTTTTAAAATTCTCGATTATTATGTCGCGGATTATTTTGTCGGTAAATTCCTTGCGGTCTTCGCCGATGGTATTGAGCACGCCGTCCTCGGCGCCGCCGCCCGCCATATAATTATCGGTAGCAACCAGATAAACTTTATCGTTTTTGAGAGGTTCGCCGTTTATCATTATTTTCGAGGCATTAGGGCCAGCAGTATCGAGCGTTAGACCGGAAGTTTGTATGAAGAAAGGCGATTTTTTTCTGGAGACGCTGTAATCCATCAGCCGCTGTATTTCGGAGCCCTTCATTTTTATCTTGACGACGAAATTGTTGTAGGGCATTATCCTGTATATGTCCTTGATATAGATCGGGCCCGAATCGAGACGGCTTCCAACGGACGCGGCGGTTTCCATGGCCATGTCGGCTGAAGCGTATTCGCGGAGATTAGCGAGCACGAACTGAAAAAGCGGGGTAGGCTCTTCGAGTTTACTCATGTTGTCAAGCCTTTTAGACAGATCGCCTATTTTGATGTTTATCTGAGGGTCGAGCTGGTCCTTATATTTTTTTATGTGTTCGCTCATCGAGTGGTCGGCGACGGATATTATACGGCTTTCATAGCGCGTGATCTTTTTGCCGATGACCGTCAGATCCAGACGGCCCAGGTATTCGCCGTATTTTCCGGCCTGGACGATTATGACGTTTCCGATCTTTTCCGCCTTTTCAATGGCCGTATGCGAATGCCCGCCGATTATAGCCGCTATTTCCTGGTGAGCTTTAGCGAACACGCGGTCTTCTTCGACGCCCAGGTGCGATAAAAATATTATAAGGTCTGATTTTTCCTGCATTTCAGGCAGTATTTTCGCGTAAGCCTCGTCCGGCTTTAAAAATGTTATCCTGTCGAGGTCTTCCTTGGACGAGTTATAAAAAACCGTATGGCTGGTCAGGCCGAATATGGCGACGCGCAGCTTTCCGAAGTTTTTTACGATGTACGGCTTGAATAAGAATTTCCCTGTTTTTCGATCGAGTATATTGGCCGATATTACCGGATATTTTGCGATTTTTTCAAGTTCCAGAAAATTGTCCATGCCGAAGCCGAAATCGTGGTTGCCGAACGTCAGGGCTTCGTATCCCATGATATTCATCGCTTCAATGTCCGCGCGCCCCTTGAAAAAATTCGACATTGGATTGTTTTCCAGGACGTCGCCCGCGTCGACGAGCATCGTGTGATGATTAGAACCGGCGTCTGAATTCATCCTCCGAATTTCGTTTATTAGCGTCGAGCGATAAGCGGCTCCGCCTATCCCGGGAAGTTTTTCAGTGTCGTAAGGCGTCAGGAACCCGTGCGTATCGTTGGTATGAAGAAAAGTTATGTGATTGATCTGCGAAACCGGCGCCGCGAAAGCCGTGACGGGCGTCGTCATGGACAGCGCTATCAGGACCGCCGACATCGCGGTTATCTTTAAAAATTCGAAAAACTCCATTTTTCCTCCGTATTACTTTTCGTAAGTCGCGCTCATTACGCGCTTATAATTTTTTATTCTATTGACCGAGCTTTCGCGGCCGGTTAATAATATCACGTCGAATATTCCCGGGCTGACGTTCTGGCCGGTCAGCGCAGACCTTATTATCGATACTGATTTCGAGAAATTCAAATTTTTGATCCGCCCTTCGCGCAATATCGCTTCGAGGTTTTCGGCCGTGAAGGGCTCGGATTTTTCGAGTATTTCCGCTAATCCGTCAATGCCTTCGATGAACGCTTCGCGGGGAAAATCTTTTTTAGTTTTATTTATGACCTCATCCGCGTAGCTTATCTCGGCGTTTATAAAAGGCGCCGCGTAAAGCGCGAAGTCGGAAAGCTTTTTAAGTCTGTCGCCTAACGCTAAAAGTATGCCCCGGACCCGTTCGCGATTGAAGAGCGCCGCGTCGTATTTAAGATCCGGCATATATCTTTTAACATAGCTTATCATAAGGCTTGTTTTTTCTTCGATATCCATGTTCTTCAGGTGATGGGCGTTGAAATGTTCGAGCCTTACGATGTCAAAAACCGCCGGCGTGGAGTTTATACGTTCGACCGAGAATTTTTCGGCAAGATCGCTCAGCGTGAAAAATTCGCTTGAACCGTCGAAGGACCAGCCGAGAAGCGCCAGGTAATTGTTGACGCCCTCCCTGATATATCCGGCTTCCTGGTACCATGTAAGCGACGTCGCGCCATGGCGTTTGGAAAGTTTTGCCTTGTCGGCGCCGAGTATCATCGGGACATGGCCGTAGGCCGGGATCTTAAACCCGAGAGCTTTTAATATCTGGATCTGTTTCGGCGTGTTGGAGATGTGGTCGTCGCCCCGCAGGACGTGAGTTATTCCCATGTCGTGATCGTCTATCGCCACCGCGAAATTATACGTCGGCGTTCCGTCGGATTTTATTATGACGAAATCGTCGAGCGTGCTTGAATTAAAGGCAACTTCATCGTGGACCATATCGTTGAAAACTATGTTCTCGCCCTCCGGCATTTTAAACCTGACCACGAATTTTTCTCCGGCGGCCGCTCTTTTTTTAGCGTCTTCAAGGCTTATGCCGGCGCATGCGCGGTCGTACTTCGGGTCCGACCCCGCTGACGTCTGATCGGCGCGCATCCGTTCCAGGCGCTGCTGCGAGCAGAAGCACATGTAAGCCTTTCCGGCTGCCATTAGCACGTCAGCGTAACCGCGATAAACGTCGAAACGCCTGGATTGATAGATTGGGCCGGCGTCCCATTCGAGGCCGAGCCATTTCATCGATTCGAGTATGGCGGCGGCGGCTTCCTCGGAGTTTCGCTGCATGTCGGTGTCCTCGATGCGTAAAACGAATTTACCTCCGTGCTTTTTGGCGAAAAGATAATTGAAGAGCGCAGTGCGCGCTCCGCCGATATGTAAAAACCCGGTCGGCGAAGGCGCGAATCTTGTCACTATATTTGTATTGTTGTCCAAAATTTCATCTACCCTTTTTTCTCGATTTTGGCCCAGCTGTCGACGAGGGATACGGTTCTGTTGAAAACGAGCTTTCCGTCTTTGGAATCTCCGTCGAGACAGAAATAACCGTTTCTTAAGAACTGATAACGCTTTTCAGCGGTAGCACGGGCCAGGTCAGGCTCGCATTTGCAACCCGTGAGCACCTCTACCGATTTAGGGTTCAAATTTTCCTTGTAATCGCCGCTTGCCGATTCGTCCGGGTTTTGTTTGGTAAAAAGCTGGTCGTAGAGGCGGGCTTCGCATTCGATGGCGTGCTCCGCGGATACCCAGTGAAGCGTGCCTTTTACCTTTCGCCCGTCGTCCGTCCATCCGCCGCGGCTCTTTGGATCGTAAGTGCAATGGACCTCCGTGATATTTCCATTGCCGTCTTTCACTACGCTTTCGCATTTAACGTAATAGGCGTGTTTGAGGCGCACCTCTTTTCCGGGCGAGAGGCGGAAATATTTATTAGGCGGGTCTTCGCGGAAATCTTCCGATTCGATGTATAAAACGCGTGAAAATGGTATTGTTCGCGTTCCCGCTTCGGGATTCTCAGGGTTGTTCTGGGCCTCGAGCATTTCGACCTGACCTTCGGGAAAGTTAGTAATTACGACCTTTATCGGGCGTAACACGACCATGACGCGTTCGGCGCGCATGTTCAGGTCTTCGCGTATGCAGTGTTCGAGCATCGGAAAATCGACGGTGCTGTTGCTCTTGGCGATGCCGATGCGTTCGCAGAATTTGCGGATGGATTCCGGCGTATAGCCGCGGCGGCGCAGGCCTGATATGGTAGGCATTCTGGGGTCGTCCCAGCCGTTGACGTATTTTTTTTCTACGAGCTCTAAAAGCTTGCGCTTGCTCATTACGGTGAAAGTTATATTCAATCTCGCGAATTCGATCTGCTGCGGGTGGCATGCCGTTTTGAGTTCGTCAAGGTACCAGTCGTATAAAGGCCTGTGGTCCTCGAACTCGAGCGTGCATATCGAATGGGTTATGCCTTCGATGGCGTCCGAAACGCAGTGAGTGAAATCGTACATCGGATAGATGCACCATTTGTCGCCCGTTCTGTGGTGAGTCGTGCGCCTGATGCGGTACATTATCGAGTCCCGCATGTTGATGTTGGGCGAATTCATATCGATCTTCGCGCGCAAAACCTTTGAGCCGTCATCGAACTCGCCGTTTCTCATGCGCTTGAAAAGGTCGAGGTTTTCGTCTATCGAGCGGTTCCGGTAAGGGCTTTCCTTTCCGGGTTCGGTAAGCGTTCCGCGATACTGGCGCATCTCTTCCATGGTAAGATCGCACACATAGGCCTTCCCCTTTTTTATAAGTTCTATCGCGCAGTCGTAGAGTTTTTCATAATAATCGGACGCGTAATATAAATGAGTCCCCCAGTCGAACCCGAGCCATTTTACGTCCCGCTCTATCGATTCGATATATTCGATATCTTCCTTCGAGGGGTTGGTATCGTCGAATCTGAGATGGCAGCAGCCGTTATAATCGCGCGCTATTCCAAAATTAAGGCATATCGATTTGGCGTGGCCGATGTGAAGATAACCGTTAGGTTCTGGCGGGAATCTGGTTACGACCTGGCCGTTATTTTTATTGTTCTTGAGGTCGTTGTTTATTATCTCGCGGATAAAATCGCAAGATTGCGTTTGTTCCTGAGCGTTTTCAGGGGTTGCGGGGTTGTTTTTTTCCGTACTGGAAACTTCCATCAGGGTACTCCTCCCGGTGATTTGAAATTTATTATGATAAAAATCATAATTAACGTATTAAAAAATTAATTATATTCTAACAGATTTGGCCTCATATTTCAACAACTTTCATATTTCGGCCGGATTATTTGGAACTTTTGAATTTTTCCTCTTCGATCAACGATATCAGCCTTCCGGTAAGTTCGGTGAATTTTTCCGTCTGGACCTCGGTTGTCTCGTTGTTTATTGTGGCCGATATCGAATAAAGGTCGCCGTTCTTTTTACTTTGAAGTATATGCGTATAATTTAATACTCCGGGTTCGGATCCGCCCTTATAACCTACGTTCCGCCAGCGATCCATATCGGCCAGACCCGGATTTATAGCGAGCGACGGGTTATCCTTCAATTCATATATGACCTTGCAGAGTTCCCGGGTCGTTATGTGCCATTCGATTTCGCCTATCAGTAAGGGCTCGCTCAGCTCCACTTTAAGTTTTGATTTGTCCATGCCGGCGATATCTTCCAGGATTTTGCGTTTGCCGCTCAATCCGGCCGCGACGTATCCGTCGCGTTCTTTTTTGGAAAGCCCCCATTTTATTTTAAACATTTCAAGCGTCTTGAGCAACGGCCTCACTCTTTCGGGCGCGCATCTTTCAACGCCGTCCCTTCCGATGTAATCGATTAAAATATCCGTGGCGGTATTGTCGCTTATCGATATCATGAAGTTGGCGAGCGTCTTAAGCGTTACGGGCGTTTTATCCGGCCAGCTCTGAAGCGTTCCCGAAGGCAGGGAAAATTTGTCCCTTGAAAGTTCGATAACCGTTTTGTTATCGCAGCCGCCGGCTTTTATCTTTTCGTCGAGGGCCTTTAAAACGTATAATTTAAAAGCGGAACCGACGCCGAGCGGCGCATCCGCGTTCATCAAGAACAGCTCTTCGCTTCCGTTCCTCGTTATCGCTACGGATACGGTGCCGTCTAACTTTTTAAGCTCTTCCGATATTTTTTCAAAGCTGTCGTCGGCGAGCGTAGGGGCGCCGAACCAGAGTCCTTTTATTAATTTTCCTGCGCTCAGGCTTATCTTCGAAGGCATTGCGCCCTTTGAAAAAATAAGGTTGTACGAGCCTTCCGACGTTTTAACGGCCAGCCTGAATTCGCCGAGCCGGGAGCCGAGATTGCCTAATAATTGCTTTATCTTATCTTCCGGAACCGCTTTTAAAAACGAGGCGTCGAAATATTTCCCGGCTTTAAATTCGGAGAGTTTGAGATTGAATATGGTTTTAAGCGCCGCCGCGTTTTCATCGCCGAAATTTTCGAGAGCGTGCAGCGGCGTTATCGCCAGGGTTAAAAACAACATGGCGGAAATAATTATCAGTTTGCGCATTTGTTTATTACCAGCCTTTTTTATTATTTAATATGGCTGCAAGGATTATTTTTATTTTGAAAGCGCGGGATATTTTAAGCGATTAAAACGAATTTTTTCCGCGCAGCTTTAATAGCCATATTATTTTACAAATTTTAACAGATAATCATCCGGATTTCAACTTCATTATCAGAACATCCATTTTTATGCCTCATTCTAGCAAGGTCAACTTGATAATTGAACCGATGTGTGCTATGATAGCGTAAGGTTTATAAGATGCTCGGTTGAAATTTTAATGGATAGTCAAGATAGTTTATTAATGCGCGAATAACCAGTATAATGATGCACTTTCAATTTGAAAAAAAGCGAGGCGGATATGACGTACGAAAAACAGTTGACCGATCCGGACATATATCCGGATGAAAAAGTCCTCAAGGAAATTTTCGGCGAAGGATTCGAGCCTTTCCTTGAGTTGATGGCCCTTTATGATAAAAATGAAGTAGTCCATGAATGGAAGTATTACCGCGACGGCAACCTGTGGCTTTGCAAGGCGACAAAAAAGAAAAAAACAATCGCCTGGATGTCCGCCGTGAAAGGGTTCATGAGAGCGACTATATATTTTCCCGCAAAATATATCGAAGGGATATATATTCAAGACATATCGGAAGAGACTAAAGAAATGATCAAAAACACCAAAAATACAGGGAAATCAAAAGGCTGCACGTTCGAAATAAAAACTAAGGGAATATTAAAGGATTTTAACGAGTTAATGATGTATAAGTTGTCGTTAAAATAATCTTTATTTTCGACGAAAATCCATGATTTACCTTTCTGCATGGCTGGCTGAGCACAGCAAATTTATCTTTGGATAGTTATTCGCGATGGGCCTGATATTGAACGCCTTGAATTTTGTCCGCAGGCGATAATTCAGGATTTTGAATCAGATCGTTTTGCGCGCGCTTTTATTTTTTCGCCAGTCTTATTTTCAGCAATGCGCTAAATAAAAAATAAAAAGACTTGACCCGACTATGGCTTCATAGTTTATACTGAAGATATGAATACATATAAAATCACCGAACTTGGAAAACACTTTGGACTTTCGCGATCGACGCTGCTTTATTACGACCGTATCGGATTGCTGCGCCCGGGCGGCAGGACGGCTTCCGGTTACAGGATTTACACGCAAAATGATATGGGCAGGCTCGAGCGTATCTGTTTTTTCCGCGAAGCGGGACTTGAGTTGTCTGAAATCGGGCGCCTGCTGGAAAAATCCGGAAATGACGCTTCCATACTGGAAAATCGCCTGCGCGAAATCGGCCGTGAAATCATGGCGCTCAAATCGCGTCAGCGACTTATCGCCGGCATTCTCAGGACGATATCCGCAGAAGGCTTGGCACCCGGCCTCGACGGCGAATTGTGGCTGAGCTTGCAAAAAGCCTGCGGGCTTGATGAGGCGGCGCTTAAAAAGTGGCATGCCGAGTTCGAGCGCCGCGCGCCCGGAGCGCATCATGATTTCCTGCTGGGCCTCGGGCTTTCCGAAAAGGAAGCCCTTCAGGTGCGGATGCTGACTAAAAACGTGGAGGACAACGATATGAAAATGAAATATTTTTATGAACTTTTCGAGGAATTGCCGCGCCAGGGCCCTGGAGGCGATGAAGCGACCTTGCGCGCTCTCGGCCTGGTAAAAGGCCTCCCCGAAAAGCCCACAGTGCTGGATATCGGTTGCGGCAGCGGAAAGCATACGCTGGTTCTTGCCCGCGAGCTGAAAACTAAAATCATGGCGATAGATAACCACAGGCCGGTGCTGGAGCGCCTGAAACGGGCTGCGTCGCAAAAAGGCCTTGCAATAGAGACTTACGAGATGTCCATGCTGGACATATCCTTTGATAAGGAAAGTTTCGACCTTCTCTGGGTAGAGGGTGCGATCTTTATCATAGGCCTCGAACGCGGCCTCAGGGAATTTAAAACTTACGTCAAACCAGGCGGCTGTCTGGTATTCAGCGAAATGTGCTGGTTCGTTGACGATCCGCCGGCTGAAATCAAATCTTACTTTAATAACGCTTATCCAGACCTCAGAACGGCCGCCGAAGTGCGCGAGATGATCTCCGCCGCCGGGTATCGACTGATCGAAAGTTTCGAACTGCCGGATAGCGCATGGTGGGACGAATACTATACTCCCATGCTTGAGCGCATAAAGAAACTGAAAGTTAAAAATGCCGGTGTAGCGGAGGCTGAAGCGGTATATGCGGAATGCGAAAAGGAGGCCGGCATGTTCCGGCGTTATTCTAAAAATTACGGTTACGTGTTTTTCATACTGCAAAAGGTATGAAATGAAGGATTTAAAGCCGTTATCAAATTTAAATGAACTTGACGAAAGTAGCGCGAGTACGCCATGCGAATATCATAGCCGCGCGGCTATTCTTAGCGTTGCTTTGAAAAATTCCTGGCGCATTCCATAAATTTTCTTAACGCGTCGCCGACGCTTTTATTTTTATGGCGCGCTATGCGGAACTTTCTTTTTAAATTCACTCCGGCAAGCTCGACGGCCGCGATCTTTTTTTCCTTCAATTCGCGCGTCAGGGGGATCTCCGGTAATATCGATATTCCTATATCGTTGATGACATTGTTTTTGATAGCCTCGATATTGCTTTCTGCGTTCATTTTTTTCAATATATCGCTTAATATGTAGGTGCCTATAGTGACGCTCGCTCCGATCCTTATTTTCTGGCGGTCGGATTCACGTTCAGCGACCCGGCCGGGCGTCTCGCGGCCATAGTCAAGCTCACGAGGACATTGATGATAATTCCGGTGACGTTTTTGATATCGCTGTTTTATTAGCGCGCGTCCGAAGGCGGCGGAGAATACGACGTTAAAAAGATATTCCCCTGGTTTATCGCCGGATTCGTCGATCCGGTTTATTTCCGCGAATTGGCGGCTGCCGGAAAGTTCCTCGTGATAGCGGCGCTGACTGCCATAGGGCTTAACACGAACGTTTTTAGGCTCGTTAAAAACGGCCGCAGGCCTATTTTTTTAGGCTTCGTCTGCTGGGTCGCGCTTTGCGCCGTCTCGCTGGCGCTGATAAAGTATTTGCAAATGCCATAAACGTAAAGCAAAACTCTTAGTTTCAGGTGATGAACGCCGTCTTGCCGGCAAGGCGGCGAATTTTTATGCCTCATTGACATTCAACGCATGTTCTGATAAAATCCAACCGTAAAGATCTCGCCAGCCGCGCCCGTTTAATTTTCGAGGTGAATCATAAAAGTGAAAAAAAATACGAACAAGCTTGTATTGACGGCGCTATTCGCGGCGCTGACGGCCGTAGGAGCGTTTATAAGAATTCCTATGCCGTTCGTTCCAGTCACCATGCAGACGATGTTCGTTTCGTTCGCCGGAATTTTTCTGGGGCCGTATTATGGCGCTCTTTCACAGCTGGTATATATAATGGTAGGACTTTCGGGCATTCCGATATTCGCGAACGGCGGCGGTCCGTCTTATATTTTTCAGCCTTCCTTCGGATTTTTGATAGGATTTGTTTTCGCGTCTTACGCTATGGGAAAAATTTTCGAGCTGTTGAAGGAGGCCGCGTTTAAAAATTTATTGATAGTTTCAATTGCCGGCCAGATCGTGATATATGCGTTCGGACTGCCGTATCTTTACTTTATCAATAAATTATATCTTAATTCGCCGATGCCGCTCGACAAATTATTGTATTTCGGTTCGTCGCTTTTTATTGTAAGCGGCGGGCTTACCGTTATTGTCGTAAGCTACGTTTCGTCGCTGGTTTATCCGCGGCTGCAAAAATTTAATCTGCGCTGAAGGTCCGCGGCTCGGAAAATTTTGCCGGCACCGTATCAAATAATGGTTTGCAAATATTCATATATAGTGATAAAATAAATATCAGCCCGGAAAAATTTAGCGCCATGTGAAATGCTCCGGGAATGAATGAATTTTCCTATAGTTTGACTTTGTTATTAAAGATTATTGAAATTGGAGCTAAATATGCTGCAAAACGATCCGAATGCGGTTAAACTGGCTGAGATCATTAAAACAGGAGATCTGAATCAGGTTATAGAAAATTTGAAATCGGTTCCCGAATTCGCGAAAGCTCGCGTGAACGGCGAAAGCTTTTTACACATAGCGACTTCAGCGGATAAAGTCAATATCATGGAACTTTTCATATACCGTGGCATAAGCCCTGACGAGCCTAGCGCGGCCGGTGTGGCGCCGATCCACAAAGCCATAAGCAAGAATGCCCTTGAAATGCTTCTTTCAAAAGGCGCCGGAATAAACGTCAAAGATGGAAGCGGCAGAACGCCGCTTCATGCCGCTGCGCTTTTCAACAGGACGGCGGTGCTTGAATATCTCATCTTAAAAGGCGCCGAAGTTAACCTGAAGGATTCGAGCGGGACTTCAGCCCTGGGCCACGCGATAGCAGGCGGGCATCTTAACGTTATAGAAAATCTTTTGAAATGGGGCGCCGATCCTAATAACGTCGACAATATGGGCGATTCTCCGCTACATACGGCGGTCCTTTACGAGAACGTCGAGATCGTCAAAACGCTCGCTCTTCACGGGGCGAACGTGAACATAAAAAATAACGACGGAATGACCCCTCTGGGAGAGGCGAAATCGAAGAATCTTATTAAAATAATAATGGTCTTAAGCCAGTTTGGCGGATGCGAATAAAAATAATGCCGGCCGGAGTTAAACCGCCAGCGGACGCGAAAGACGGAAGTGATATAAAAATGCCATTGTATGAGTTTCATTGCGGCAAATGCGAAGAAAATTTCGAAAAATTCTTCGCCGTGCGCGCCGATTATGTCGAGGGAAGCGTAGCGTGCCCGTCGTGTCTGGAATGCGCGAAGGTCAAGCGCGTTTTTTCTCCCGTTTCTCAGGCGAAATTTATCTTAAGCAAGACGAAAAAGCTTAACCTGATTGATCTGGGGTATAAGATGTCCAAGGGAAAAACTCCGCCCGGCCTCAAAAGGCTTGGTTAGGAAGGCGGGTTTATCTCATCCATTCGGAAACCCGTTCAAGCTTTTCCGCCGGCGCGTCCTCATTTTTAAAGATTCCGCTCTTTCCTCCGCTCTTATATAAAAGAGCGGAGTCCGATATTCTTATCTTTTTGGAAAGCGCCTTGCACATATCGTAAATGGTTACGGCGGCGATCTGGACGGCTATGATGGCTTCCATTTCGACGCCGGTAAGATCGGTGGTCTTCGCTCGCGAATATATGTCGATCGAATGTTTTTCTTCATCGATATAAAATTTTATGTCGCAGTTTGAAAGGAAAACCGGATGGCATAAGGGAATGAGTTCGGCCGTTTTCTTCGAAGCCATTATGCCGGCCGTTTTCGCGATGCAAAGGACATCGCCCTTTGAAACGCCTTCCGATATTATTTTTGAAAAAACGCTTTTTTCAAAAAATATGGTCGCCGTAGCTATCGCGGTCCTTTCGGTCCTTTTTTTCCCCGAGACGTCGACCATGTTAACGCGACCGTGCTCGTCGAGGTGTGAAAATCCTTTGTTGTTAACGGAAACTTTTCTCGTCATCGCTTTACCATCCGTTATTTTTTTATTAAAAGTTCATCGTTATCCACGTACAGGGCGAAATAAGGAGATTCGGCCGCCTTGTTTTTCAAGAAGATGAAGAAGGGCGAGTTGGCGACGAAGCGCCTTCCGGAAATCATTGCCGTCTTCGTCATGACTATTTTCGCCTCCGATTTAAGTATCGCGCCTTTTTCGTTGAGGACGAACCTTATCGATTGGAGCGCCTTAGAAATGATGTACTCTTCGAACCCTTTGTTGCGAAGAGGTTTTCCTATAAGTTCGCCGAAGGTATGAAGAAGGTTGAAGTCTACCTTCGGTATCTGAAGCTTATCGTCTTTGGCTAATTTTGAGACCGTGGCGTTATCGCATAACTTTTTTACGGCGGCATAGCTTTCGCCTAACGTGGCTTCGGCCTTTACGGTGGAAATTATTATTTCGTCGTCCGGCGACTTGGATGCGAGTCTTATGATGAATTTGCCATTGTCGTCGCAATAAAGGATGTCTACCTGCTTATTAAGGAGGTCATGTTCGCTTTTTCCGGGTTCGAATTTTCTTATGCCGAATGAATCGACCTTAAGGCTCTTTTCGCCGGAATTAAAAAAAAGCGTGTCCAGGCCTTCGAATTCCTTCGCGAACTGGAGGTTTTTATAAAGGAAGGCGTAGGCTAAAATATCCGTCGGCTTTAATTTTTCCGAGACCGTCGGCGCGTCCTTTCCGAATTTTTTAGCGAGCGCTTCATTTATTTTTTTTACGATATCGTCTTTTCCGAAGCCGGCCATGGCAAGATATGCGTCCTCCGACACGAGCGGTTTCCCGGAAATGAGCGCGTTGAGGCTCTTGGCGTATTCAGGCGCGTCCGAAAGCTCCAACGCCGCCTTTAATATGCCGTTGCATAAAACATTCCACGCCATTTGAAAGGCGGAGCAGAAGACCGCGTTCCTTCCGGGTTCGATTTTGGAGTCCATAACGGCCGTTATTGTCGTTGCCTTAAGATCCCTTGAAGAAACTATCCTTGAAGCGTTGTCCGCAATGGCTATTCTGGAGGTTGAAATTAAAAATAAAGCGATTAATGACAATGTGATATTTCTTAACTTGAACATTACGCATCTCCTTTTGACGATAAAGATTGATTTACTCGAATATTACTCCTCGGCTGGAGCCTTTTCCCTGGGTTTTATAAGCGGGTTCTTATAAAAAAACGGGTTTATAAGATGATACCAGGCGTCGCGTTTTATTTCAGCAATGGCGTTTAACGTTCCATCGTTCAGAAATTCCATTTCAAGCGGAAATCCATTTAAGCCGCCGTTTTCAATGCTGAATTTTTTCCAGCGTGCCGTGCATGGCTGGCCCATGGCCATATAGGCGCAAGGGCTTTCGCCTGGTTTCGACACGAACACCATCGAGGATATCGTTCCGCCGTCGAATTTTTTCGGGTCGTATCTCATGTCGGGATGGCGGCAGATAGTATTATCGGACGGCGTCCCTTTCGGACCATGATCCATGGAGAAAGTCATGAAATCGGAAACATTGAATGTCGTAAAGCCGTCCGCGGCGAGTTTCATGGCGCGAGCGAGCCTTTGCGAAGTGCTCTCCGGAACCGGAAGATTCTGATATTTTTTCATTGAATCGAAGTAATAATGGTTCGTCTGGCACACCGAGCCGTTGAAAATTATCCTGTAATCGTAATGGTCTTTATCGACGCACTCAACGAGACAGAGTTTTTTTGCGTCGGCCACCATATAATTCATGGGCGCGCGAAGTTTTCGTCCGCGCAGGATCTTTTCGACGAATTCATCGACCGTCGCGATGTCTTTTAAGATATGGCCCGGGTGAAGGACCGAGAGCTTCTTGTCCCGGAAGTTGAAATTTATCTTTGAGGGCGCCGAGGATGAAACGCATATCAGCCCTTTTTCGTTAATTCCCATGGTGTATGAAAAGCTCTCTTCCGGCGAGTTGCCGATATTTTTAATTCCAATGAAGGAATAACCGTTGCAAGGCTTTTCAAAAGAAAAAGACTGGATGAACCTGATGTTGCGATCGCGGTTTTTAAGCACCATCGTGCCCCCGCCGTCGGCCGAATATCCCGCCGCGCCCATAAGGGTGCATTCATCTCCGTCGGCCGCGCATGGAATCCGTGCGGCCGCCCGCGGTGCAAACGCCGCGATCTGGATAAAAATCATTAAGAACAAAAAAATATCAAATGTATTTTTGTTACGCATCGATGTTTTTTTCAAATTGAACACTACTTTCTTTAGTATAACATTCGTTATTACTATTATTACCATTATTACTCGGTAATCTCGATTCAGGAATCCGGCCGAATGCCATCAGTCCAAGATAGCTCAAGGATATTACGGCCAGCGACGTGATCTGGGAAACCACGAGCATGCGCACGTCAAAACAGTATTTCAAGGCCCATGACATGTCGGGAAGCATATAACTTATGCTCACGCCATAAAGTGCGATATAAAGGAAGCATTGGGCTGTTATGATAAATATCAGATAGAGGTTGAATTTTAAAAATACGGGTATGAAAATGTGGTTGATCCAGGTTGCAAGGCTTTTATTGTATAAAAAATAATTCAGCAAAAGCGGTATAGTTGAAAGCATGTAAGCCGAGCATATCTCAATGTCGCGATTTTTCATGAACGGCGCCGTTCCTTCGAGGAAATTAAAGTCGGAAAGGGAAAAATTATAGCCGTTGTAAAAATACATCCAGTAATAAATACAGTAAAAAACTATTATTTGAGTTGTAGCGGCGAAAAGCTTGAATGGATGATGGTATTTCATGATCAAAAATATGAATAAGGAAAGTAGCGCTATCGACAGATAAATCGAACGGTAAATTCTGTCGCCGGATCTGGCGTCGCGTCTTATGGCCTCAAATTCCATATCGAGGCTTTTTTCATGTACTTCAAGCGCGACGGTTTTCTGGTGGAAATTACGCGGCCGCGAATTTTTGTTTATCTCATCTATGATGGCGTTGCAATTGAATATTTTTTTATCCGAAAAGCTTAACGCTTTGTTGTAGCGCGAATAAAATTCAGATTTTTGCCTGACCACTGCTTCCGCTTTAGCGCATTTTAAAAATTCGCTTATCGTGAAAGCCTGGCCGAGAAAGGATCCTTCATTTAAAAAAGCGGGCGGTAATCCAAGAATTCCGGAGGCTGTAGGGCAAATATCCGCATATCTGACGCATACGTTCGAAAGCGAGTCGTTTTTCACGTCAGGGCCTAATATTATCAAAGGCGTTTCAACCGCTTCGGGCTCCGGGCCGCCATATCCTCCGTTCGGGACGTGGCCGTGCGAAGATACGAGCATGAGATAATTATTATTGATCATTAGGGTTTTGGCAAGCTTTGAAATTACGGCGTCAAGTTTTTCAAGATGTATCGAATATTCGCGGCTTTTAAGGCCAAAGAGCCGCGCGGTTCTGGCGAGGCCGGGAAGACTTATGATTGAAAAATTAGGTTTTGAGGAAGTGATGAAGCTAATTGCGCCGGAAGCTATTTCCGCGTCGATTTCGGGAAGGTTTGCGTTATTAGGCGCTATATCATTGAAAAACGAATCTGAAGGATATTCGTTCCAGAATTTTTCAAATTCATGAGAACCGAAGAACGCCGTTTTCAAGTTGCTTTTTTTGCAGAGCGAAAAAAGATTTTCGCATAATTTAAAAGTTTTTTTACTATCCTGCTCCGGGTCCAATATGGAGTGATTCTCCGGTCGCGCGCCCGTTAAAATAGTCGCTTTGGAAGATGTGTCGAAAGAAGGCTCATAAATTTTAACCGTGCATGACGCGCCGTATTTCTTCAGGGCGGAGAACGATGAAAGACGTAAGGCGTCGGCCGCTCCAAGCCCGTCTATGATTATGATGGTGAGATTATCCGATAATCTGGAAGAATATAACTTTGGAAAATCGCTTTCCGCGTTGTAAAATCCAGCGATAAGCCTGTTATGATAATTGAAAAAGGAGTATTTGCCGATACCAGCCAAAATTAGAAAGATACCGGTTATCATAACGGATATTATCAAGAATATATAAAAATCTTTTTCATTTTTAGACGTAAAAAATTTAAACATTTGATAAATAGCCATTTTATCATATAGCATTTTGTATTGTCAAGGATGGGAAATTAATTTTGACGCTAAATTAAAATTATTTTGTGACGATAATTATTGCATACACCAAAAAAATATATTAAGAGGTGAACTGAAAATGGTATTACCGGCAAAAAACTCAAATCATTGTTTCAATGTTAGCGGGGCGGACGAACTTCAGGGAAGGATCAAATTGTGGATCCGCGAGCACTATTCAAACGTGCTTGGAAAAGAAATCCATCTTCTCGATCAGCCTAACGGCATAGATCTTGTAGAGCAGAAACTCAAAAGAATAATGGCCAATCGTGGAATGATAGGAACGAACGCGGAAGCCGCGGTCGCTTAATTCACCGCCAGCAGAAGAAATTTGGTTTAGTTTAATACCTTACGAAAAAAGAAGGCTGAAAAATAGCCTTCTTTTTTTTATTGACATAAAGGCTTAATTTTAATAAAATATGCTTCCTATGATAAAACATCAGTCCGAGATAAAATACCCGATCATAAAACCGACTTACCATAAGCTGGATAATGGATTATCCATATGCGCCGTCCATAATTTTCAGAATCCGGGCCCTCTCGTTTCCGCTACGTTTCTTATAAAGTGCGGGTTATATTCCGAGAATCCCGGTATCGCCGGAATTACTCATGCTCTCGAACACATGCTTTTCAAAGGCACCGCCCGTTTCGATAATTTTGAGATAACTTCGGTCATCAATTCGCTCGGCGGAACGTTAGACGCCTTTACGAGCGCGGATTCGCTTTGCCTTGAACTGAACGCGCCGCCGAAAGATTTCGGGCGCGCCCTCGATGTCCTCTCCGACCTTGTCATCCGTCCCACGTTTCCCCCTTCCGAGATCGGCCTCGAAAAAAAGGTCATTCTTGACGAAATATTATTTTATGAGGATGACCCTGAAGATCTTTTAATGCTCAAGCTTGAAAATAAATGTTTTGCCGCGACGTGTTATCAAAACCAGATACTCGGTACTAGAAAAAGCGTAAGCGCTCTCCGGCGCGAAGATTTCGTCAAATATCATGCCGATTATTTCGTGCCTGAAAATTGTTCGATTACCATTGTCGGAGATTTCAATCTTGAAAAAGTGTTGCGTGAAACAGCCCGGTATTTTGGCGAAAAAGAATGGAAAAAGTCGCCGTCGGGGCCGAAAAACTTTGATTTTCTTAATATGATCGAGCGCCAAAGCCACTCCGTGATCAGAAAGGACAATAAATTCTCCCAGGATTATACCGGTTTTTCTTTTAAGGTACCGGCTTCGATAGACGGAATAAACGCTTCGGCGATGTTTCTGCCCTATATTTTTTCAACGATGAAATCATCCCCGCTGCCTTATTTTTTACGTGAAAAAACCCAGGCCGCGAGTTCTCTGAGCGCCGATCTTATATTCAAGTTCGGAGCATGGATGTTCGCTGTAGTCGCATCCGGCGGGGCCAGGCGTTTAGACCTCGTAAGTTCGTCCATATCGGATTTTATAAGGAACGCGTCTTCGCTTATGACGCCGGACGTTTTTGAAAGCATGAAAAAAATATTGCTGCTTGAATATTTTCAGGAGATAGAAACGGCGCGCTCATATTGCAACGAGCTTGCGACATTTGATCATGTCCTTGGCGAAGGTTCGCATGGCCGGTCCATAAAAAATATTCTCGAGCTGAAATATGGCGGATTCATCGAATATCTTGAAAATACGGTCAGCAAAAGCGTCTGCCATCGAGTAGAACTGATCTCATCCGTGAAAAGCGGCAACGTGGCCGCGCGCCCCCGGGCATCGTTTCTGGATGAGAAGACATTTAAAAACGCGTCCCGCCTCGTGGCGCCTGTCAAATATTCTTCTTTTCCGGCCCGTGAAAGGGCGGGCTTCAAAAAGCCGATCGTTAAAAGCGAGAACATTTCGCGGGATATCCGGCTCGCGTCCGTCATCGACGGAACGCTCGGGTATTCGTCGCTCAATCTGTATATTCAGGGCGGGGCTATATCTTCGATAGTGCCGGGAGACTCTTATGTTTTTTCCGAACTTTTCGGACGCCGCACCAGGTCTCTCGGAATGTTTCAGAACTATCGCGTCTCCGATGGAATGGGGCTTCTTGTCGATTGTAATTCATTCCTCGACTTCATTCAAATCGACGCCATCTGCCCCGGAGTGTGGGACCGCGACAGCATAGGCCATATCCACAGGCTTCTTGCCGGGTTTGACTTTTCAGGCGTCATGCTTGCGAATGCCCGCCGTTCCGTCAGAAAAATGGTGCGTTCGATCGAGGACGATGTTTTTGAATTTTCATTCTGGAATTTTGTTAAAGCGCTTTTTAAGGACCATCCCTATTCAAAGGTTATATTCGGCAATGAAAAAGCGATCTCGCGAATAACTTCCGCCGATATACAAAAATATTATGGGGCGTTAAAAACGGCTTCCGACGTAAGCGTGTCCTATGCGTCTTCGCGGAACGTCACGCCTTTGATGAATGAATTGCTGGAAGGATTTTTCAAGCCACATGAAGCTTTCGCCGGGAAAATACCGCGTCCGAAAGAATCGAAACTTATCCGTGTCGCTGAACTAACCGTGCCGTCCAAGCAGTCTCAGTGCTCGCTCATAATCGGCGGCGTCGGTCCGAAAGCTTATTCCAGCGAAGCCATGCCGTTTTTGATAGCCAATTATATTTTATCGGATTATTCCGGCAAACGGCTCTGGAGCATCCGCGAAAATTTCGGATTATGCTATAACATTTTTTCTGAATATATTCCTCTTGCGCTTAACGGCATTTTCTTCTGCTGCGTTAATACCGACGCGCCCAAACTAGACTCCGTCATTGAAAAAGTTTCGAACGAGCTGGACCGTTTCGTTTCGAACGGCCCCACGGAAAAAGAGATCGAGGAAGCCAGGGGTCAGATAATGAAAAAAATAGAAACATCCATGCAATCCAGCTTCCAGCTGGCCAAGGGCGCGGGCCAGGCGATATATTACCGCAAGGAACTTTCCGAATTCCTTGACTACAAAAAGAGAATATCCGAAGCCACTTCCGGCGATATAAACGCCGCCATTAAAAAATATATGCGCGTTAAGGACCTTATGGTGCTGAAGGTAATGCCGCGGTAGAGCCTTTATCGGGTTGGCATTTTATTGCTTTGCGCGGGTGAATTGGCTCGTGAAAACAGAAGAAAGAGTCTAACTTTCAATGGAGTCATTGAGCCGGTGCCATTTTTCGTATAAAGACGAGTTCAATTCCTTTAAAGCCTGATATTCTCCATTGAATTTTTCGGTTTCTTCAAATGTAAGGTTATGCCCGTTCACGGAATTTTCGGAGAAAATTTTCTCGATTTCGCCGATCCTGGCTTCGGTCCGGGATATTTCAGCTTCCGCCTGGTCTATTTCCTGCCTGATAATTCTTTCGGCGTTCTTGGAAAGCGTTTTTTTGATTTCAGCTCCCTGAACGGCCGCCTGACGCGTATCCTGCTTACGGTTTTTTTCGGCTGTCGCTTCATCCATGCGCTTTTTGCGTTCTTCGCGCTTTTCGCGGAAATACGAATAATTGCCGTTATAATATTCTAATTTTCCGTCCTGAATGGCTATAAGCCCGTTGGCTACCTTGTCTATGAAATAACGGTCGTGCGACACGAATATGACGGTCCCGTCAAAATTTACAAGCGCCGATTCCAGCATTTCCTTCGACGGTATATCTAAATGGTTTGTCGGCTCGTCAAGTATGAGCGTGTTCGCCCCGCCCATTATTATTTTCGAGAGTATGAGCCGGCTTTTTTCGCCGCCGGAGAGGCTCTTGACCTTCTTGAAAACGTCGTCGCCCGAAAAAAGAAATTTCGCCAGGTATTTTCTAACTTCGCCTTCGAGCATCATTTTTTTCATATTCCAGATTTCATCTATCACGCGGTTTTCCGCGTCGACGCTCGAGAGGAGTTGATCCTGGTAGCCTATCTTGACGTTGTGGCCGATAGTCAGCCTGCCACCGTAATTTTCGTCTTCGCCGTTGATCATTTTTAAAAGCGTGGTCTTCCCCGTTCCGTTGCTTCCTATTATCCCGACGATTGAACCGCGGCCTATTTCAAAGGAACCGTTGGAAAAAAGCTTTTTATCTCCGAAGGATTTCGATATATTTTCGGCGGAGGCGACAACCCTTCCGGATTCGTCCGACATATTCGACGAAAAATCAAGGTTGATGGTTTTATGGCTGATATCGGGGTTATCCAGGCGTTCCATTCTGTCGATAAACTTTTTTCGGCCGCGCGCCATTTTGCATTTTATGCCGGCTTTGTATTTGAGATAGAATTCTTCGGTCTTTTTAATGAATTCCTGCTGTTTTTCGTATTCGTCGACCCTCTGGTTCTGGCGAAGCTCGAATATTTCAGTAAAATCGGTGTAATTGCCGGGAAACTCCTCGGCCTGTTTATTGTAAAGATAGAGCATGTGGTCGCAGACTTCGTCTAAAAAATAACGGTCGTGCGATATTACCAGCGCCGCGACGGGAGAAGTTTTCAGAAAATTTTCGAGAAACTCCAGCGAGTTGGTGTCGAGATAGTTGGTCGGTTCGTCCAGGACTATCAGGTCATATTCTTTAAGCAGAAGTTTGCAAAGCTGCGCGCGGGTTTTCATTCCGCCTGAAAAAAGGCGCAGCGGCTTATCGTATTCTTCGGGAACGAATCCAAGGCCCGCGAGCATCGAGCGGATTCTGGCCATAAGGGCGTATCCGTTATGGCGCGAATATTCTTCGGTGCTTTTTGAATATTCCTCCATCAGAGCGTTTTCGCCCGCGGAAAGTTTCGCGTGCGTCCGGCCGGAAGATTCGCGCCCCATCTTCGATATTTCGTTTTCCAGCTCGTTTATGCGCCGTTCGAGCGCGAAAATATCCTGGAAATCTTTTTTTATGAATTCTACGAGCGTGACTTCGTCTTCGCCGGACTTTATTTCCTGCATGACGTAGCCTATCCTGATGTCGCGCATCTTCATTATCTCGCCTGAATCGGGCGAGAGCTCATTTTTTAAAAG
>CAZJFS010000010.1:0-49245 GCA_964545075.1 uncultured bacterium | reverse complement strand
ATTTTTTAAAAGAAGTCAAACACTATCGCGGTAAATAAATTGCCGCTAACGGAGGCTATACTATGACTTCTAAAAAATGGCTCGCCATGATATTATGCGCTTTAATATCAATTCCAATATTGATATGTTTTTATTATTATTTTAAAAAATATTATAATAACTATTTTACCTATGAAATTATACCTATATTCATTTTTTTTATTTTATTCTCATCGTTATGCTATTTCAAAATAAAGAAAGCTGAATTAAGGATGAAAGCCGCGGTTGAAAAATACAGGCTTCTATTCGATCAATTCCCGCTCGGAATAACAAAGATAGACAAGGATGGTTTCATAGTCGAGGCCAACACTTCATTTGAGCGTATACTGGGCGTTAAAAAAGGGTATATGATAAAACACAAATTCGATCTTATCAAAATGAGAATATTCGATCACGACGGCACGGAGATACCCCATAACAGGCAGCCGCTCACCAAGGCGATCCGCGAAAGGCAGATAATAAACGATGGCGACATGATGATAAAAAGCGAAGACGGAAAAACAAAATGGCTGAATTTGACGGTAATCCCGTCTTTCGATGAAAACAACTGCACCATGGCGATATACGAGGACATAACCGCCCTTAAAACGGCCGAAAATGCATTGAAGGAACGTGAAGAGCAATTTCGCCTAATGATAGAAAACACTCCCGTCGGAGTTTCAATAATAGATGATTGCGGAATATTCGAATATGTTAATGAAGCTTTTTCAGTTCTTTACGAATACGAACCGGAAGAACTTATAGGAAAGCATATAACCGTGATAGTGCTTGAAAATCTTTATGAAATGGCACTTAAAAGTTATAAGGAATTTATGAACAATAATATTCCCTTAAGCCGTCAATGGTCGGCGACCACGAAGTACGGTAAAAAGCTTGAAGTTCTGGTAAGTTCCGCTAAGATAAACGGCACCGAAGAGCATCCAAAAACTATATTGTCCGTTATGGATATAACCGATCGTCAGAGGATGGAGGACGAACTTAGAAAAAACAGGGAGGAATTAAAAAATGCCAGAGAAATCGCGGAATCCATGAATAAACTGAAAAGTTCTTTTCTCGCCAACGTCAGCCATGAAATAAGGACGCCACTTAACAGTATAATAGGGTTTTCAGATCTTCTGGAACATCAATGGCCCGAAAAAGAACGTGAGGAAATGATAAACTGCATTAAAATAAGCGGAAAGGAATTATTATCTATGGTGAATGATCTCCTGGACATTTCAAAGATAGAAGCCGGTAAATTCGAGATCGAACAGGCTGAATTTGACCTGATGCCGCTGGCTGAAGAAATAATAGCCATGACCAAACCCGCCGCGGAACTTAAAAATATAAATATTTCCATGGAAATAAAAGGACTTTTTAACGAGCCTGTAATATCGGACAGGCACAGATATAAACAGGTCATAGTAAATCTTTTAAGCAACGCCATAAAATTCACTTCATCGGGAGGCGTCAAACTGGTTATTTCACTTCTGGAAGAAGATGATTCCAGTTATTTGATAGAAACTTCCGTAAGCGACAGCGGCATTGGAATATCAGAAAAAGATATTGAACGAATATTCATTCCATTCGCGCAGGCCAACTGCACGGTATCAAGAAAATTTGGAGGAACGGGCCTTGGGCTTTCAATATCGGAGGAAATAGTTAAAATGCTCGGGGGAAATGGAATAAAAGCAGAAAGCAAGCAGGGCGAAGGCAGCAAATTTCACTTCACCATAAAATTTAAAAAAGCGATTTCACTCCGGCGCGCAGATAAATTAAAACAAGGCATCATCGATCCTTTAATATCGATGCCGTCCATCAATGAGAATTTCGCGCTCAACGTGCTTATCGCCGATGACGATACCATAAATTTAAAACTCATTCAAAAATCGCTTGAAGAAGAAGGCGTCATGGTCACGCTGGTTGAAACCGCCAAAGATTCGGTAGAATTCGCCTTAAAATACCGTTACGATCTCATTCTTATGGATATAAATATGCCGGATATGAGCGGATTCGACGCATCGCGCGAGATCCGGCGCCTTGGAATAAAAACGCCCGTCGTCGCGATGTCTGCTTCGTCCTTAAAAAACGATATCGATAATTTGATAGGTTCCGGAATGAACGATCAAATACCAAAACCCGTCGATATAAAACTGCTGATCTCGAAGGCGCAAAACCTCACCGGAAAATCTTCAATTGCGGGCGTTTGAAAATTATTAGCATTTATGGTAAAATAAAAGCCTCGCGGTATTTTTCTCAAACCGTCAAGGAGGCAATAAATGTTAAATAAGAACCGGCTTGAAATAGAAATCACTAATCTTCTAAAAACCGTATCCGAAGATGAACTGAAGGCGCTTTCAACTAAAATAGCGGAATTAAACGATGTAATAAACAAAAAAACAGGAAAAGGAAACGATTATCTGGGATGGCTCGACCTTCCCTCGACCACTGAAGACGGCTTCATAGAAGGCATGGAAAAACTCGCGGAAGAGATACAGGAAAAAGCCGACGTATTTTTATGCATCGGCATAGGCGGATCGTATCTTGGCGCGAAAGCCGTAATAAACGCTTTAAATAAACCTTTTTATGACGTTTATGAAAAAAAGGACAGGAAATATCCCGCTATCGTTTTCGCCGGGCAGAACCTCTCGGCCGATTACATGAACTCGCTCTTCAAATACCTCGACGGCAAAAGCGTTTACGTTAACGTCATCTCTAAATCCGGAACGACCACCGAGCCGGCCGTCTCCTTCAGGATCATCAAAAAATTCATGGAAGAAAAATACGGAAAAGACGCTAAAAACAGGATAATCGCTACGACCGACAAAGCTCGCGGCGCGCTAAAAAAGTTAGCCGACACAGAGGGTTATAAAACATTCGTGATACCGGACGACGTGGGAGGAAGATTCTCGGTTCTAACTCCAGTGGGACTTCTTCCAATAGCGGTCGCCGGACATTCCATAAAAAAACTTATCGAAGGCGCGATAAATTTTGAAAAGCTGACGGCTTCCGCCGATATCTATAAAAACCCGGCTTATATGTACGCCGCGTGCAGATATCTGCTTTATAAAAAAGGCTACTGCGTTGAATTATTGAGCAATTTCGAACCCTGCCTCCATTTCGTTTCGGAGTGGTGGAAACAGCTTTACGGCGAATCCGAAGGCAAGAACAAAAAAGGTATTTTCCCGGCCGCCGTCGACTTCACTACGGACCTTCACAGCATGGGGCAATATATTCAGGACGGCGAAAGAAAAATTTTTGAAACATTCTTAATGGCGGGACCGAAAACGAAGCTCGACGTGCCGGTCGATCCTCAAAACCTCGACGGCCTTAACTTTTTATCGGGTATCGATATAAACCACGCGAATAAAATGGCTTACGAAGGGACCCGCCTGGCCCATCTGGAAGGCGGCGTACCGAACATGACGATAACGCTTCCGGAAATAAACGAATATTATCTCGGCGAGCTTATTTATTTTTATGAAAAAGCCGTCGCGATGAGCGGTTACCTGATCGACGTCAATCCATTCGACCAGCCCGGCGTCGAAAGCTACAAAAAAAATATGTTCGCGCTTATGAAAAAGCCTGGATTCGAAGCTGAAACCGAAAGGCTCAATAAAGTCCTGGCATCGGCTAAAATAGTAAAAATTTAATATCTATTGTATAGTCAATAAAAAAAGGGCGTGCCGGGGCATGCCCTTTTAAAATTCGCGCTTTTAATTATATTTATGGAGTGATGAATGTTCAAGAAACTTGACCGCGTAAAAGTAGATAAGTTCATAGATTTTTGTAAAAATAACGTTCTTTTGTTCGACGGGGCCATGGGCACTCAGATACAACAGAGAAACCCTGATCAAAGCCTGTTTGAAGGCCACGACGGCTTAAATGAATATTTGAACATCACCGCGCCTCATATAATCGAGGATATCCATTGCGACTATCTTAAGGCCGGAGCCAACGCTTTCGAGACCAACACTTTCGGGGCGAACGCTATAGTTATGGCCGAATACGGCATAGGAACGCCTGAAAAAGTCTATGAGATATCGAAAAAAGGCGCGGAAATAGGAAGAAGCGCGATCAAAAAATTCGCGGCGGAAAAGCCCGGAACTTATTTTGTGGCGGGATCGATAGGGCCTTCCACGAAGCTTCCGTCACTCGGTCATATCTCGTTCGGGGAAATGTCAGCGGCGTATACTCCTCAGATAGAAGCAATGATGGACGGCGGAGCCGATATTCTAATAGTCGAGACGTGCCAGGATATTCTGCAGGTCAAATGCCTCATATATACCATAACCGAAGTATTCCTGAAAAAAGGATATATGCTTCCCGTAATGGTCTCAATAACTCTTCAGCAGAACGGATCGATGCTCGTCGGAACTGATCTTTCGGCGATAGTCGCGGCGCTCGAGGATTATGAGATCGTGACTTCCATCGGTTTCAACTGCGCTCTCGGGCCTTTTGAAATGGAAAAACATATAGAATGTCTGTGTCGTATAACGAAAAAAATGGTTTCGGCCATGCCCAACGCCGGCCTGCCTGAAAATATAGACGGGAAACTCGCATACAGACTGACGCCGGCCGATTTCGCGGGATTTATTTCAAGGTTCGTTTCAAAATACGGCGTGAACATCGCCGGAGGATGCTGCGGGACGAGCCCGGCTCATATCGAAATTGCGAGACGCGAACTCGCAAAAACCGTCAGGCGTGAAAGAACGCCTGAATGCGCGGCTCAGGTTTCAAGCCTTTATACCGCCTGGACGCTCGAACAGGAACCTAAGCCCTTCATCATAGGCGAGCGTACGAACGCCAACGGCTCAAAGGCGTTCCGCGACCTTTTATTAAAGGACGATTTTGACGGGATGCTTTCCATCGCGAAAAACCAGCAGAACGGCGGGGCGCACGCGATAGATCTCTGCGTGGCATACGTCGGACGCGATGAAAAACGCGATATGCTCGAAATCTCGAAACGCTTCGCGACCGCTGTCAACCTTCCGCTGGTGATCGATTCGACCGACCCGGAAGTTATCGAAACAGCGCTTTCAAATCATGGCGGAAAATGTATAATCAACTCGATAAACCTGGAGGACGGCGGGCAGAAACTTGCGCAGATCGTCCCAATGGCTAAAAAATATAACGCCGCGCTCATAGCTTTAACGATAGACGAAAAAGGCATGGCCAGAACATGCGGTGAAAAGATCCGCATAGCCGAAAGAATTTATGATATCTGCGTCGGAGAATACGGAATTTGCCCGCGCAACCTGATATTCGACACTCTGACATTCACCATCGGCTCCGGCGACGAAACATTGCGCGAAGCCGGCATGGAAACAATAAACGCTATCCGCGAAATAAAGAAAAAATTTCCGGAAGCCTTGACGTCACTCGGAATATCCAACGTTTCGTTCGGATTGAAGCCCTCGGTCAGAAGCGTTTTAAACACTATATTTTTAAAGCATTGCATCGGGGCCGGACTTGATATGGCGATAATTAACCCGGCCGGCTTCCTGCCTTTTCATAAAATTTCAAACGAGGATCTCAACGCCGCAGAGAATCTTATCTTCAATAAACGGGCCGATGGAGCCGACCCGCTTCTCGCGCTTTTAAAATATTTCGACGCCAAAACTTCGACGCCGGAAGCGGAAGCCGCCACGGCCGCGCAAAAAGCTCGAAAAATGAGCGACGACGAGCTTCTGGCCTCGCGAGTCATAGACGGTGAGAAAAAAGGCATTGAAGACGTCATCAACCGCATTTTAAATTCTAAAAAACCTATTGAAATAATAAACGGACCGCTTATAGACGCTATGAAAAAAGTCGGCGAGCTCTTCGGCGCCGGCATAATGCAACTTCCGTTCGTGCTGCAATCCGCCGAGGTCATGAAGGCCGCCGTGCTTATACTCGAAAAGCATATGGAAAAAGCCGAATATTCAAAACTTGGAAAAATGGTCCTTGCGACGGTGTCGGGAGACGTCCATGACATAGGCAAGAACCTGGTGGACATAATACTAACCAACAACGGATTCGAAGTGTTCAATATAGGCATTAAAGTCCCTATCGAAGAAATGATAAGGGCCTGCGATGAGAAAAAATGCACGATTCTCGGCATGAGCGGACTTCTCGTCAGATCGACGCAGATAATGCGCGATAACCTTCTCGAGCTTGAAAGGCGCGGGCTGAAATACGACGTCATTTTAGGCGGCGCGGCGCTGACCAGAAAATACGTCGAACAGGATCTGGCGAAATTATATAGCGGACGCGTTTATTACGCCGAGGACGCTTTCGACGGCCTGACAATAATGAAAAAGATCGCGGAAGGATCAAAAACGGACGGCGGTGAAAAAAATATATCATCCGCGAAGCCCGTTAACGCTATAACTCCCTCTCATACTGAAAAAGCCCCAAAAATAGAAGTTTTTACGGACATTCCAAAAGTCCCGTTTTTCGGAAGAAAAATAATACGCGGCGTAGATCCAGCCGAAATATATCCGCTTCTGAATAAAACGACGTTATTCCGGGGGCAGTGGCAGTATAAGCGCGCCAGAATGAAAAAAGAAGATTTCGATAAAATGATAACCGACGTCGTAGAACCCGTCTTTGAAGAAATGAAGAAAAAATGCAGGGAAGAAAAAATTTTCGAACTTGATTGCGTCTATGGCTATTATCCATGCGTAAGCGAAGGCGACGCTATAATTGTTTACGACCCGGCCGACAATGAAAAAGTTATGGCGAAGTTAGATTTTCCACGCCAGAAATCCGAAGGCGGGCTTTGCATTTCAGATTTAATCCTACCTGGCGGACGCGGGAAAAAAGACGTTATAGGCATGGTCGTCGTAACGGTCGGAAACCGGGTCGAGCCTATGATCAAAAAGCTGTTCACCGAATACAACTATAAAAATTACCTCCACCTGCACGGACTTTCAGTCGAGATGGCGGAAGCGTTCACCGAATATATGCATCTTTTGATGAGAAAAGAAATGGGCATTTTCGAGGAAAAAGCTATCGACATGCAGGGCCTTATAACTCAAAAATACAGAGGGTCGCGCTACAGTTTCGGCTATCCCGCCTGCCCTGACATGAGCCTTCAAAAAATAATGTTCGATATATTAAAACCCGAAGAAATAGGCGTCACGCTTACCGAAGAAATGGAAATGGTCCCGGAGCAATCGACATCCGCCATCGTCATACACCACCCGCAGGCGAAGTATTTCGCGGTATAAACCTTATTTAAAGTTGAGCGGCGGTGAATATTTCGCTTGAAAATTCAAAATATTCACCGCCGGCATCAAACTTCAAAATTTAGGAAATAACGATACTGCCTATTTTTTGACTATTTCATGCGTCTCGTATTTAGGCTGTTTCGAAACTTTCGTTTTCATCGTCATAGCCGCCGCGCTTTTGACGGAGCCAGACTTTTTAACGCTTATCTGGAAAGTTTCAATAAGACATCTGAGCGATTCGGCCGAAGCTGAAAGTTCTTCCGCTGAAGCCGCGAGCTCTTCCGACGAGCTTGCGTTTTCTTCGGTTATGGCCGCGACATTTTCAACAGCTCGCGATACTTCGCTGGCCGTAGCGCCCTGTTCTTCGGTTGCGGCCGATATCTGCTCTATCGCTCCGGCGGTTTTTTCAACGCTCGCGAGAATCTTTTTCAGAGCTTCGCCGGCCTGTTCGGAAAGCTTCGAACCGTCGTTGACCTTCTGCGTCGATTCCTTGATAAGGCTCGTGATCTCTTTCGCCGCGGATGACGATCTTTCCGCGAGCTTTCTGACTTCGTCGGCGACGACCGCGAATCCCATGCCGTGTTCGCCAGCGCGGGCGGCTTCAATCGCGGCATTCAACGCGAGAAGATTCGTCTGATCGGCTATTTCGCTTATTACTCCGATGATTTCAGCTATCTGTTCGGACGAATGGCTGATCTGCTTCATCGCTTCGATGGAGTTATTTACCGCCGTACCGCCGTCGCCCGCTTCTTTTCTGGTTTCCTCGGCGAGCTGATTGGTATTCCCGGCCGATCCCGCGATATCATTGGTCGACTTGGTAAGTTCGCCAATGGATGCCGATATTTCTTCAACCGTTGAAGCCTGGCTCTGCGCTCCCTGCGACACGTTTTGAGCGTTAGACGACATTTCTCCGGATACGGCCGATACCTGTTCGGTCGCTTCGAATACCTGCGAAAACGCGATGTCAAGATTTTCGATGACCTTATTGATGTTGTTTTTCATTACGTTAAAAGCGCCCTGATAGTTTCCGGTCATTCTGACCGTGAGATTTTTTTCGGCGGCCTGTTCCAGCACCGTTCCACCGTCTTCTACGATCAGGAGATTGAGAGTGTCGATACAGGTGTTGACGCCGTTCACCAAATCAATGAAATCGCCGTTAACTTTATCCGTTATTTTAGGAGGAATATCGCCTTTGGATATTCTGACGATGTAATTATTGGTTGTAGTCAATGGCGTGATGATAGCATTGAGAGTATTATTGACTCCTTCCACTATTTTTTTGAAATCGCCCTGATGTTTAGCGGCATCGGCGCGCGTCGATAATTTTCCATCGACGGCCGCCTGCGATAAATTATTGAAATCATTGATCAGCTCGCGGAGATTACCCATAAGCTTGATCATCGCCGGCGCAATATGATCATTTTCAGACCTTTTGCCGGTGCCGTTGCCTATCTGCTTATAGGTTTCAAGTTCAGCGAGCTCGCCGCTTGAAACATTAACGATCGTTGAAGTGAGGTGCTGGATCCTTTCCTCGACCTGATTTACGGCTTTTGCGACTTCGGCGAATACGCCGTTATAGTTTCCCTTGACGTTAACGGTATAATCGTTGACGGCCATCCTTTGAAGGACCTTGTTCGATTCGACAAGACCGCCGAGGCCATCGATACACTGGTTCAGGTTGTTCTTTATCTCGTTGAAGTCGCCGCTATAGTTGTCTGTTATTTTCGCGGGTATGTCGCCCTTGGATATTCTGTCGATATATTCAGCCGCCACGTTCAACGGCCTTATAACCGCATCGAGCGTCTGATTAACGCCGTCGACGATCTTTCTGAAATCGCCCTGGTGTTTTGAAGCGTCCGCCCTGGTCGCAAGTTTGC
Organism: uncultured bacterium; assembly: GCA_964545075.1. Taxonomy (GTDB): domain Bacteria; phylum Muiribacteriota; class UBA9980; order UBA9980; family UBA9980; genus DAOPXV01. The sequence continues at coordinate 40,136 of CAZJFS010000010.1, read as the reverse complement.
CTTCAACGGCGGCGCCGGCAAGCATATTGGTATCTCTAACAAGAGCGCTGATCGTATCGATGCACTGATTGAAATTGTTCTTTACTTCATTGAAATCGCCGTTATATTTGTCCGTTATTTTTGGAGGTATGTCGCCCTTGGATATCCTGTCGATGTATTCGGCGGTAACATTGAGAGGACGAATAAACGCATCCATGATCTCGTTAATTCCTTTTACGATATCCCTGAATTCAAAGTTAGTCCCTTCTACGTCGCCTCTGATGTCAAGCTTTCCATTCTGAACGCTTTCAGTAAGTTTTTTCGCTTCAACCATAAGGAATTTGATAACGGCATATATGCTGTTCGCGAAAATAAAGCCCAGTAATATCGCAAGTATAACGGCGCCCAATATCGTATATACCATATAATTTACGGCGTGGTTAGCTTCGGTCGTATTGTTGTTCGCTTTTTTCTTCGCTTCGCTCATTTTCAGCGCCGTCATTTGAACGAAGAGTTCCGTGATCTGCGCGCCAAGGCCGCCCCATTTTTCGGAATAAAGAAGCGCTACCGACTCGCTTTCCTTGTTCTGATTTACAAGCACATAAAGCTGATCGGCAATTATCATGTATTCTTTCATTAAACCGACTATTTTGGCATGATATTCTTTATCTTCCTGACTTACAAAAGTTTTTTCGTAATCTTTCAGACCGGTGTTGATAATTTCTTTCGCTTCCGTCACTTTAGTTATAAATGTTTGTTTTTCATTGCTGGTTTTAGCTTTAAAAACCAGGTCGCGCAAAAACATTCTGCACATTAAAAATTTTTCATTAGTCGCCGCCAGATAACCTATAGGCACGGTCATTTTCTCATAAAGCGCCGTACTCTGTTCATCCAGAAATTTTAAATAAGATATACCCACATAGCCCACTATCGCCGATATAAAGGCAAGAAGAACAAAGCCTCCCATGATTTTTGCTCTGATGCTTAAATTTCCCATAGTTCACACTCCTTAAAATTTTATATTTTTATATGGTTGTTTGGATTAATGAATGTTCTTCGGACGAAAGTATTTTATCTATTTCAAGCAATATTAAAAGCCGTTTTTCAAGTTTTCCGATGCCTTTGATATATTCGCGCCCAATATTGGATACAACTTGCGGCGGCGGTTCGATCTGATCGTCGGAAAGCCGCAAAACTTCAGATACTCCATCGACGATGATCCCCATTACACGATCTAAAACGGATACCACGACGATCCTTGATTCGTTGGTTTTTTCCGTGATCAAAAGATTGAAGCGTTTTCTAAGATCAACGATCGGAATAACGTTTCCGCGAAGATTGATAACGCCCTCAATAAAATCAGGCATTTGGGGGATTTTCGTGATCTCCTGCATTCTGATGATCTCCTGGACCTTCATAATGCTGATGCCGAATTCTTCAGAGCCAATTCTGAAGCTGACGAGCTGCTGATTTTTTAACCCTTTTTTGTCCTCCGACATAACTCACGCTCCTTAAATAAAAAAGCGAATTATGTATATAAAAAATTTTTTTTATATACATAATTTACCTTTAAATAACTTGTTAATATGCAGTTTTCTAAATCCATACGTCTTTTTTTTATAACACCCCGTCATATTTTACTTTTATCTGAAAAATCTATGAAACCATTTTATCGGCGAACGTTGAAAAATTAATGCGATTATTTTTTCCGCGCTGCAGGTTATCGTCAATTTTATGTATCAACTCGGTCACCACAAAAGGCTTAGATATAAAACCGTTCATTCCGGCATCATAACAACTATTCAGCGCTTGTTCCGTAACGTCCCCGGTCATGGCTATTATTGGAACTTTTATATTTGACTGCCTTATTATCCTCGTTATATCGATTCCATTTATATCGGGTATGTTAAGGTCCATAAGAATGATGTCAAAATCGCTTGAGGCGATAAGTTTCAGCGCATCCGTACCATTATTAGCGACGACATATTCAAATCTGTTCAGCAATTCAAATATCTTCCCTATAAGATAAGAATTTGTCACGTCGTCTTCAATTATAAGTATTTTGATTTTTGATTCCGGGCCACCAATACGCGAAATATTTTCAGCATTGTTTTCAAAACGCTTCTCTTCCATTTTTTTCAGCTTCAAACTAAAGCAAAACTTGCTTCCAACGCCGATTTTACTTTCAACTGATATGCCGCTTCCACCCATCAGTTTAACTATGGCATTAGAAAGGGGAAGGCCTATCCCGGCTCCGCTATTTTTATTTTTCATTTTCTGGCTCGAACCGAAGAAAGGCTTGAATATATTATCGATCTTGTCCCAGGCTATACCGGAACCGCTATCCGTAACCGTTACCGAAATTTCTTCATCCGTTAAAGTCTCTGAAAGGCTTTTTAGTTCAATGGTTATTTTCCCGTTGTTCGTAAATTTTGACGCATTTCCAAGAAGATTTATTATAACTTGCTTAAATTTTCCGGCATCGCCGAAGTATTTTTTCCCGTCGAATGAAGACGGATCAAAAATTATCGGATTGTTTTGTTCGCACGCGCCAGGAGCGACTATCGCTATAGCATCGTTTATCACGTTATTAATAATAAATTCCCGATACTCCAATTCCGCCGATCCGTTTTCTATTTTAGAAAGGTCGAGTATGCTGTTGACGACGCTGAGAACGTGCTTACTGCAATTTTGAATGTGTGAAATATAATTTTGCTGTTCACCGCTTAATTGTTCTCCAATTTCAAGAAGTTTTGAAAAACCCAATATGCTATTCAAAGGCGTTCTTATCTCGTGGCTTAAATACGAAACCGGCCCGATCTGATCGCACGTGTCACTAATTTCGCTAAATTCGTTCGATTCTTCATTAGCGTTATATAGCAATGCTTCTGATTTTTTTATGATACCATAAAATCCGGTCAATATTCCTCCATAGGTATATATTGGAATTATATGCGTTTGCGCATGATGATATTTTTTTTCGTTGCTATAATTAATAAAAAAATTTTTACCGGTTTTAACTTGCTCGTTTGTACACCTGTATATATAATCCATAAAGCTTTTTAATTCACGGGCCAGCAGTAATTGCTGAATATTCGCTCCAATAATTTCCGAAACGTTGACGGGCCTTCCCGATTCATTTATTGAGTCAAACCCAATTATATAACCTTTTATATCACATTCCCATATTGCGTCGATCATGCTTTCAAACAACAAATTGTATTTGTTCAACTGATCCATTTGAAGCTCGGACCCTAAAAGCAGTTTATTCATTACCACTATTGTTATGTTAATCTCCTTATTGTCACGTTTATTTTTTTGAATGCTATAATTTTTTTTACTTAATTCTGAATAAAAATCGATTGTTTCCGGACCATTTATCGAAAACGCATCGGAAATCACATGGTAATAATCATAACTCGAAAAAGGGTCGGATAATATGTCGCTAATCTTTTTTCCTTTTAATGATTTTACCTGGATTTTAAAAATTTCCTCAAAACTTTCGCTTATTTCGCTTACAATATATTCTATGTTTTCCCGGACGCATTCTTCGCTAATGACTGGTTTTAAATAAATGACCGCCACCTGAGGTTTTTCACCGAAATATTTCGAATAAATGTTCGCCATAATGATCACCCTCCCTGGCTTTTCCGTTTTCAAATATTATTTAAAATACTTTATCGTTATCGTTCGTTCATTTTTAAGTTATCGCCTCCACAACATACATTTGCAATTTGCATATTACATGCCATGAAAGTGTAACAAAACATGAATGTTTCAACGGATATTCAAGCCAGGTATGAATTGAGCTAACAAAAAACCTCGGCGGAAAATTCAGAATTAATCAATAACGTTAAATTTTTTCATAAGCCTCCAGAGCGTCATTCTGCTTACACTAAGCGCTTTAGCGGTCTTTCCTTTATTAAATTTATGCTTCGTCAAAATTTCGAGCAAGTTTTCTTTACTAACTTCATCAAGTTTACAATTCATAGCATCGTTACGTTTTGTAACCTTACATAATGTATCACCAACGGCCACTGCATCATTATTTATGGCTGTTTTTGGCGACACGGCATTTTCACTAACTTTATTACAGGTTATTTGTTTATAAAACGCGACATATTCTTCCGGCAATTCACTCAAGTTAATTTTATCACTCTTACAGAGGATATATGCGTATTCAAGCATATTGTATAATTCTCTCGCGTTACCGGGAAAATCATAGCATTTTAATATCGTATGCACTTCATCAGAAATCTCATTTATATTTTTCATGTATTTTACATTCAGTTTATTAATAAAACTATGCGCAAGCAATTCGAGATCTTCCCGGCGCTCTCGCAGCGGCGGTATTTTAAAATATACCACCCTTGTACGATAATAAAGATCTTCTCTGAATTTACCTTCCAGTACAAGTGTTTTAAGATCCTTATTAGTAGCGGTTATAAGCCTGAAATTAACTTTCACGGTTTTGGTCGAGCCAAGAGGTTCGATACATTTTTCTTCAATAACCCTTAATAGTTTCACCTGCAAATGTAATGGCATTTCAGCGATCTCATCCAGAAATATCGTTCCGTTATCGGCCATCATGAATTTTCCGGGCTTATCTTTTTTAGCGTCAGTAAAAGCGCCCCTGGCGTATCCGAACAGCTCCGATTCAAGAAGCGTATCAGGAAGAGCGCCGCAGTTTACGACTATAAAAGGGCCGTCACGCCTTAATGAAAGATTATGAGCCGTTCTCGCTATCAAGCTCTTGCCGGTCCCTGACGGGCCTTCGATTAAAATGTTGCTGTCGCTTTCCGAAACCGAAGGAAGCACTTCGAATATCGATCTAATATATTCACTTTTTCCCACGATATCACCCAGCGTATAGTTTTTCGATATTTCTTTTTTTACAAGTTCAAATTGCTTTTCGAGCTCCACTTTTTCAGTAATGTCCGTTATAAGCGCGAATCTCCCGGTCGTATTTCCCTCGCGATCGGTAAGAAATGATGCGGATATCCTTACAAATATGGTTTTTCCGTTTTTATGCTTAAGCAGAGCATCATGATGTTTTATACTTCCAAGCGCGAGTTTTGAAAAAATGTCATTGAATGAAAATTCGGAATCTTCATGAATAAATTCGTTGGCGTTTCTCGTCCCGATCTCACCGGCGGTATAGCCTATCATATGCGCCATTTGCTGGTTCAGATAAATAGTTTTTCCGTTATTATCAATTACCCAGAACCCTTCGCTCGATATTTCAACGAGTTCATGATAGCGCTTTTCACTTTCCAGCAGTGCATTTTCAATATTTACCCTTTCGCTTATATCTCTGACTATTGCTATTAATGCTGGAATTTCCTGAAATTCCGTCAAACTCGCTTTTATTTCAACCGGAAACGTCGTTCCGTCCTTTGCCACGTAATGAGATTCATATACGGCTTTCCCTGATTTTATTATATTTTTAAGCCTGCCATCGATCTCATGAGCGTGATGCGGAGCATTAATGTTTATTATATTCTTTTTAAGCAATTCTTCTTTTTCATATTTTAATTTTTTGCAGGCGTATTCATTAATTTCAAGTATATTTCCCGATAAATCAGCAATAATAATAGCGTCGTTAATAGACGCGAATATTTTTTTCAATTTCATTTCAGAATCGACTAATATTTTTTCGACCTGTTTGCGATCGGTAATATCGCGAAAATACCACACCCGTCCAAAATATTTTCCGCTTGAATTAAGGATCGGAGCCGAATAGCGGTCGAACGTCCTTCCATCTTTCAACTCAATATCATCCCTGCATATTTCATCCCTGACCTCGTAGAGATATTTCACCTTGCGGATAAATTCCTCGGGATTTAAAAGTTTATCTATTACCGATTGAATCGCAAGCTCATCGGACTTTAATTCTATTATACCGGCGGGAATATCCCACATGTCGGCAAAACGCTGGTTACAGGATAGTATCTCACCCTTTTCACCCACCAGGAGTATTCCGTCGATGGACGATTCCTGCTGCGTGCGCAGAATGATATTATTGAATGCCAGCGCTTCTTCAGCCTTTTTGCGTTCGGTTATATCGAAAAAAGACGCCAGAATATCAGCGTCGCTGGGTGAACCCGGCGGCAATTTCGTAATATTGAGTATGATATTTCTTTCTTCGCCGTTTTTTAATTTAAATATAGTTTCACTCGATGTTTCGGATTTTCCGCTTCCTATCGAGATAATCGAGTCAAGCAAATAATTCAGGGTATGCTCCGTAAATAGCGAAAGAAGCTGGGGTTCAAATTCCGACGTTTCATTTACGCCAAAATAATTTTTTGCGTTCAAATTCATTTTGCTGACGCTTATCAATTTAAGAAGGCCCTGAAATTCAACTAAATTATTGATATAATAACTTTTTAATTCAATGCCCGATCTTTTAAGCGAGTCTACTCTTTCTTTCAATTTCGCGCCATTCATCTCGACCATTGGAACCGCCGAATTATAAAAGAAGGTCCGGTATTTTTCTTCGCTTTTCTTAATATTATTTTCGGCTTCGATCCTTTCCAGCTCGGAACCGACGCGAATCGAGAATATATTTAAAAGCGTTTCCAGCAGTTTTTTGTTTTCAACCGGCACGCTGAAATATGTCGACATAACTCCGACAAGCTCTTTTCTGGAGTTAAATAGCGGGATGCCCGCGTATTCCTTCGCATTGAAATGTTTGATAGTTAAAGCGCGGGGAAACAGATAATCGGAATCTTCTATTATGCTTACTCCCGAATTTTCCAAACATGGTTCGCAATCCGCTTCCAATATTTTTAATTCTTCCGGTATTTCGGCCGTTGACGCCACAATGGATATTTTTGAATAATTATCTATATATTTTCCAATAAATACAAAATCCGCTTTAATAATATTGCCGAGATCGTTCAATAACCGTTCGAAGAATCGTTCGCCAACATCTGCCGAAATTGTTTCATGTATTCCCTTTATTATAGATTCATAATCCTTGAGACTTTCGGCGTATTTAATTTCATCGGTCATATCCTTGAAAATACCCATCAGGCACTTTTTCCCGTTAATATCAAAAGTGCTGGTTATGATTTTAACTTCTTTGATTATTCCGTTTTTAGTTATGATCTCCCGTTTTAATGGCTTTTCATCAGCCGCTAAGCGCCGCCTCATTTCAAATCCACTGGTAAAATCCCCGGTATTGTTCTCAGGCGGATGAAGGGTTTTCTGATGTTTTCCTATAAGCTCCTTCTTATCTTCATATTCCATAAGCTTGAGGAAGCTTTGATTGCAATCTACTAATATGCCGGTATCCGCTTCCGCAAGCGCAATGCCCTCAACGGAAAATTCAAATATCGCCCTGTACCGTTCCAAACTTCCGATTAAATATTTTTCGAGATTTTTCCGTTCGGTGATATTGGTTAATGCTATAAGTGACGTATTATCGGGCTCGAGCCTGTTTCTTTTCAAATTTACGGCGATCTTCGATCCTTCGAAATCCTGCATATATAATTCATTTTCAAAAGGCAAATTCGAGCTGATCATACCTTCGATATCCTCTATAAAAGATATTTTAGATTCAAATGTAAAAATCTTTTCACGGTTATTGATCAGATTTTCTTTAGTTTTTGATTTGAATAGTTTTACGGCGGCGCCGTTGACATCTTTTATAATGAACATTTTTAAGCATTGTTCGAGTTCTTTTTCGTGATTCGAAAAATATTTTTTTAAATCATGTATCCCCGTTGATATTATGGATGCGATATATTTTTTCAGTTCCGTGAAGTCCACGACCAGAAAGCAACTCAAAGAATTTTCAAAAATATCTTTTAACTTAGCTTGCGATTCTAAATATTTGATCTCGTTCTTCCTGACCTCCGTGACTTCTCTCGATATTATAGCAAGTATTTCTTCATTGCCGTCGGCGCATCCTCCCGGACAAATTTCCGTTTCAAAGTATCTTCCTCCAATTTTTTCCTCGAACGATTGCCTTCTTTTATCATGTAAAGCTATAGCGGCGAACATTTTACGTTTAAATGAAATGTCTTCTGACAATAAATCCCATAAATTATGATCTATTGTCGCCGTATAAGATAGATCAAACATTTTCATCGCGCATTCATTTGCGCGCTTCACTATTCCGTGGCTCGTAATTATAATAAAGGCATAAAACTCCGATAAATTTAAAAAGGAAAAAGCGTTATAATCATAATTTTTATCCGATACCGGCGATTGAGTCGATATAACTGCGGGTTCCGCGACCGCTAAATAATTTTTAGCGGAAAGATTTTTTTCAATTACTTCGACAAGATTTTTCTCGCCTGACCCTGAAAGATTTTCGATTTCAAGGTCCTGACCGAGATGCCGCCTTAAATTAGTCATCAGATGAGCGCATTTTTTTATTATCGTATCGGAACCGATACGTTTTATAACGGGTGAATTCATCAACAGCTCGTGAAATTTTTGACTATCAAAGCCGTGGTCCATAGCCCTGGCAAACATTTCATTGCGCTGCTGCAATTCATCGTCAAAAAAAAAGCCGTAGAGCGCGACCATGCAGATAGGCCGCCCGGCAATTCTGACCGGAAACACGACCTTGCTAAAGCCATTGAGGCAATTAAATCTTATAAAATCTCCGGATTATTGAAAAGGAGTGATCTTGATTGTTCGCATTTTTTTAAGGTATGGGGTGCATTGCAATAAAAAGAATTACAAATTGAATCGGAATTTAATATTGATACTTTTGTGGAATCGGGCATAATCAGCCCAACGGGAACGCGCGCGATGTCATAAATAGAATATAATAAATTATGAATATTAGGAAAGTTATCGTTTTTTGCAGAGACGCTACTCATAGCAAATCCTCCAAATATTCATTTTACAAATATCAACGCGCGGCAATGGCGATAATTTAAAATCCCGGATCTTTACGTAGCTATAATTTTAAACATTTTTTATCGTATCATAAAAACATATTTTTTTCAACAAAATTTTAGAAATTTTAAAAGAAGGCTCGAATACGCTTTTTTCGATTTAAGTGTTTTTAAAGGCAAAGCCCGGCGCCGGTTATCCGGCATGGCAAGCGCAAACGGGCCGGTCTTTTTCGCTTCAGGCGCATCTCCTGAAACATGCGATTAATCCGTTTATTTCGGCTCCGGGTCGGTATATTGCTTAGCTATAAAAAGACCTATCAAAATCAGCGGACCCAAAATGTCGGCGTATAAAACGGGACCGGCGTTATATATGTTCATGTTGCCTTTTTCAATTATATCCTTGATATGAATGGAAGCCGCGCCAAGAAGAAAAACCGAATTCATTATTATCGTAGCGAGCCAGAAGTTTCCGCGGAACCATATGCAGAGTATGCCCAGAACGCCTATTCCAAGATTTGTAAAGGCGACTTCTTTTTGAAACGGATTCCCGGCCGGCCAGCCTATCCCCTGCGCCACCATGTCGGCCTTGAAATAATGCCCCATGAAAGCCCATATTCCTGTAAAACCGACGGTTAAAACGATAAGGGACAGCAAAAACGCCGTCACGAAACATTTTCCACGATAAACTTTTTGAAATATACCTATAGCGATCGCTAATATAAGTAAATAAACGGGAACCATTTTAACTCCTTCAACTTCATGATTAACAAATAATTTTACAAGCGGCCCTTCAAATTTTAATATTTCATTTTACAATACATGCTTTAAAATAACAACAAAAAAATGAAATCCATGCCGGACTTACCAATAACAAACCAGGCGCCCATCAAGAATGCCTGGTTTGTTATGAGTTTCAGTTTTTATTTATTATCGCGATTATATATTACGCCGCTTTAAACTTGTCGCCGAGGATGGCTTTAAGGTCGGCTTCGGGCGTAGTTATGGGAGCTATATTGAATTTATCGACCAGCACGCCTAAAACGGCCGGCGTTATAAAAGCCGGAAGCGACGGTCCGAGGCGGATATTCTTGATGCCCAGGTGCAATAGCGTGAGCAGGATGCAGACCGCTTTCTGTTCGTACCATGAGAGCACCATTGAAAGCGGAAGATCGTTGACCCCGCAGTTGAACGCTTTTGAAAGCGCCACCGCTATCTGGATCGCCGAATACGCGTCGTTGCACTGGCCTATATCGAGAAGCCTGGGTATGCCGCCTATCGTTCCAAAATCAAGCTTGTTGAACCTGTATTTACCGCAGGCAAGCGTCATAATAACTGTATCTTCGGGCGTCATTTTCGCGAAATCGGTGTAGTAATTTCTGCCCGATTTAGCGCCGTCGCATCCGCCGACGAGGAAAAAGTGTTTTATAGCGCCTGATTTTACCGCTTCTATCACTTTATCGGCTACGCCGAGTACCGCGGCATGGCCGAATCCGACCGTTATTTCATGACTTTCAGCATCGGCCGCGAATCCCGGAGCCTCGAGCGCCGCTTTTATAACGGGCGAGAAATCATAATTTTTAATATGCGTAACGCCGGGCCAGGCGACGAGACCCGAGGTGAATATCCTTGCTTTGTATGTATCTTTAGGCTTCTGTATGCAGTTGGTCGTCATAAGGATCGCGCCGGGAAATTCATCGAATTCCTTTTTCTGGTCCTGCCACGCGCCGCCGTAATTTCCGGCGAGGTGCTTAAATTTTTTGAGCGCGGGATAGCCGTGAGCGGGAAGCATTTCGCCGTGCGTGTAGATATTTATGCCTTTTCCTTCGGTCTGCTTCAAAAGCTCATATAGATCTTTCAGATCGTGGCCTGAAACAAGTATAGCTTTTCCTTTTACGGGCGTCGTTCTGACTTTCGCAGGAACGGGATCTCCATAGGTTCCGGTGTTTGCCGCGTCGAGAAGGCCCATAACGGCGAGATTCACCTCGCCGCATTTAAGGTTGTATCCGAGAAGTTCGTCAACCGTCGGATTCGGTTTAGTAAGAAAATCAAGCGCTTCATGAAAGAACATATAAACCGAGTCGTCTTCCTTTCCAAGCACTTTCGCGTGGTCGGCATAGGCGGCCGTGCCCTTGAGGCCGTACGCGAGAAGTTCCTGAAGCCCTGCAATATCGGCTCCAAGCGAATTTATGCGCTTATCGATCGAGATCTCTTCGCCAAGCTTTACCATATCTTCAATACTGGCGCCCGATTTAACGTGAGAATATCCGCCAAGATTTTCGGGGGTCTTGCCGTTTTTAGCGCAAGCGTCTTCGTATAACTTCACGGCCCTGGAACGGATGGCGATGGAATTGTCGATCATGCCGCGAATCCTCTCGGGATCGAAATTAACATTTGTGACGGTAGTGAAAAGGTTCTCTACAACCGTCATATCAATTGCCCTGTCCCTGGCTCCCAATTTTGCCGCCCTGTAAGCGAACATGGATATGCCTTTGCTGACATAAAATAAAAGGTCCAGTAAAGACGCAACCCGAGGTTCTTTACCGCATACGCCCATGGCCGTGCACCCTTTTCCCTGAGCCGTCTGTTCACACTGATAACAAAACATCATTAATTCCTCCTTTTAATTTTTCGGTTATTCACGTTTTATTTTTTAACTTCTACGTCGTTTAAAACCTTCATTAATTATAGGTTTAATTTTCACTTTTATATCCGATATAAGTCAATTATAACTCACATCTTTAAATTATGCCTCATTTAAGATTTTATCATCGTCAGCATCATTTTGAATTTAGTGATAGAATTCACTGAATGCGGTACTCCGCCGGGCATTATAGTAAATTCACCGGCTTTCAAGGATACCGGATGACCGCCGACCGTTATCTCCGATTCGCCTTCGAGTATCTGGACCATCGCATCGAATGGCGCGGTATGTTCGCTTAAGGACTGGCCTTTATCGAAAGCGAAAAGCGTTACGGTTCCGGTTCTTTTGTTGATAAGAGTCTTGCTTACCACCGCCCCGTCCTGATATTCAATGTTCTCCGAAAGCATTAAAGACCGGGCTTCACATTCCTTATTTCCGCAATCGCATTTGTGTTCTTTCTGCATTTTAACTCCTCCTTATAATTTATTTAATTTTAAAACATTTTCTTTTATCTTCTTTTAAGCCTTGTTTTTCCGTCAGACGCCGCTTCAATTATAATGATCTCATGTATTCGATACGGTTTATGCCGGCCCGCATTACAATCGCACGTCCTTTATATTTCCGTCAACGCCGATGACTATGACCTTGAGAGGAACGCTCACGCCCGAATTTTTAATCGCCGCCTGGACCATTCTTAAAAGCCCGCCGCAACATGGAACTTCCATGATCGCGCACGTGACGCTTTTTAAATTATTGTCCCGTATTATCGCCGTTAATTTCTCGACGTAACCATCCGTGTCGTCTAACTTAGGACACGCGATAACGAGCGCTTTTCCGTCAAGCAGCTTTCCATGAAAATCGCCCAACGCGTGCGCTACGCAATCGGCCGAAACGAGAAGCTCGGCATTTTTAAACGCCGGATGGCCGGGCGATAACAATTGGAGCTGAACGGGCCATTGCGCAAGCCTGGATTTCGTCTCCGGCCCGTCAGCCGAAACTTCGGTCGACGGCGCCGCGGCCGCCTTGTTAAACTGCATGAACCTTGCTGACGGACATTGGCGTCCCGATGCAGTGGACGGCGTGGAGGCGGCATCCGCGTCTTGCGGTCGGGCCTCTTTAGCCTCGTGGACCTTCTGCGCCTCATACATTTTTTTAACCGCGTCCTCGCCCCGGGTTTTTCTGATATGTTCTTCCGCCGCTTTAATATCGAACTCCCTGGTATCCTTTTCAATTATCCTTAAAGCGCCGGTGGGACAATGGCCAATGCAATCTCCAAACCCGTCGCAAAATTCCTCTTTAACGACTTTTGCTTTTCCGTTCACTATCTGAAGCGCGCCCTCCGAACATCCGGTGGTGCAATTTCCACATCCATTGCAAAGCTCCTCGTTGATCTCGATCATTTTTCTTTTCATTTCTAATCCCTCCCGGCGACTTTTTTTAATTTATTATATTCTCATTATAAAACACTTTTGAAGTTTTGTAATTGACTTATGTCAACGCGGCGAATATTTTTTATTATTAAACGTCAGTAATGATTAACCGGAGTCCCGTTGAAACATAATAATATTATGGCGCTTCTGAAATGCTTGAAATTAAACCTTTCATGTGATAAAATGATATGGAATTTAAATCATTACCTTAAAGTAATAAATTCTATATATAATAGGGGTGGCCAAATGTCAGGATTCGATCACGAAATTTACGCGGAACCATATAAAATTAAAATGGTTGAAAAAATAAGAAAGATAACTAAAGTTGAACGCGAAAAATATATAAAAGAAGCGGGTTACAATGTTTTCAACCTCAAGTCGAAAGACGTTTATATAGACCTTCTTACCGATTCCGGAACGGGCGCGATGTCTGACGATCAGTGGGCGGAAATGCTTAAAGGCGACGAGTCATACGCCGGATCGATGTCATTCGTAAAATTGCAGGAAGCCATAAAGGATATTATGGGCTTTAAATACGTCCTTCCGACGCACCAGGGACGCGGAGCCGAAAACGTTCTTTTTTCGGCGCTCGTGAAAAAAGACGACGTCGTCATCGGAAACATGCATTTCGACACTACTAAGGGCCATATCGAATTCCGCGGGGCTCACGCCATAAATTGCGTAACGCCGGAAGCTTTCGACATCAATTCGGATTATCCCTTCAAAGGCAATATGGATACCGACAAACTCGAAAAGCTTATAAAAGAATACGGCCCCGAAAGAATACCCCTGGTCATGGTAACCATAACCTGCAACAGCGGCGGCGGCCAGCCGGTCTCGATGGAAAACATCAAAAAAACGAAAGAAATATTAAAAAAATATAATATACCCATGTTTTTCGACGCGGCGCGTTTCGCGGAAAACGCTTATTTCATAAGGACGCGCGAAGCAGCCTACAAGCACGTTCCCATTATAGAGATCGCGCGCCAGATGTTCTCATACGCGGATGGAACCACGATGTCATGCAAAAAGGACGCTATAGTCAACATCGGCGGATTCATAGCGCTCAACAGCCCCGACATTTATGAACAATGTTCTCAATACTGCGTCATATACGAAGGATTCGTTACTTACGGCGGACTTTCCGGCCGCGATCTGGGGGCCATCGCTCAGGGTTTATATGACGGCATAGATTATGAATACCTCAAAAGCCGCACATATCAAGTCGAATACCTTGGAAGAAAGTTACGCGAAATAGGTATTCCGATAGTATGGCCTGTCGGCGGCCACGGAGTTTTCGTCAACGCCAAAGAATTTTTGCCGCATATACCGCAGGAGGAATTCCCCGCTCAGGCCCTTGTCGTCGAGTTATACAAGGAAGGCGGCGTAAGAAGCGTCGAGATAGGAACGGTTATGGCCGACCGCGATCCGATTACGGGCCAGAACAGATATCCCGAGCTCGAATTAGTCCGCCTCGCGATCCCGAGAAGGACCTACACGCTTTCACATATGAACGTCGTCGTCGACGCATTCGAAAAGGTTAAAAAGATCAAGGATCAGATAAAAGGATTGCGTTTTACGCACGAACCGAAGGTCCTTCGCCATTTCACCGCAAGGTTTGAGGTAATAAAATAAAATGAAACCATATAATGAACGCTAATCGCGTAATGATGGCCATATTAATAATAGCGGCGCTGGTTATGCACATAGCGTCTCCAGGTTTCAGCAAAATGGCGAAGATCAGGGCTAAAAAAAAATCCTGCTTCGCAAATATGAAAAATATAGAAGGCGCTAATGAGTTATATGCCGTGGAACATAAACGCAAGGATGGCTCTTTAGAAATAGCCTCCATCAATCAATTGTTAGATGCGGGCTATTTAAAAGATATTCCGCAATGCCCATCGCAGGGCGAATACAAAATGTTTGGCGGCGCCGGCGTTTCAAACATTGACGTATTATGCGGTGTACACGGTTTTATGAGCAAGCAGGAAGGCGAAGAAAAGGGAAAAGGCGTGGACGACCTGCCATTCATGGAAAAAACGGATATAAACGTGATAATCGCTTATACGTGCCTGATCGCGGCCGGAATCATATTTATCATCGATAGTTTCAGCTCGCTTATATTAAAAAAAGCATAAAAAGATCAAAGTATTTTAAAAAGGATGAAAGCATATCAATAATAACATTACTGAAAAAGCCATAGTAATAGGGATTTCCATAAATTCGACCAGAGTCGAAAAGACACTTAAATATCACAGCGTTTACGAGGCGGAAACGTCCGTCGACGAGCTGGAACTTCTGGCTAAGACAGCTGGAGCCAAAGTATGCGGAAGGTTCATCGTCAACCTTCAAAAGATAAATCCGAAAACCTTCATAGGCTCCGGAAAAATAGATGAAATAAAGGAATATATAAAAAGCCTCGAGGAAAAACCTGACATCATAATCTTTGATGAAGAGCTGACCGGAGTTCAATTTAGAAATCTTGAAGATCTTTTCGAGGACATATCGGTCCTCGACAGAACGCAATTGATACTTCATATATTCGCCATGCGCGCCCGCACCCAGGAAGGCATGCTGGAAGTCGAACTGGCGCAGCTCGAATATCTGCTCCCGCGCCTCATAGGCCTCGGAAAAGTAATGAGCCGCCTTGGCGGAGGAATAGGAACCCGCGGCCCAGGCGAAACCAAACTCGAGGTCGACAGACGCAAGATCAGGACGAGGATTTCAAAGATCAAGGACGAAATTGAAGTTATAAAGAAGCACCGCTCGCTTCACAGAAAACAGCGCAGCGAGTTTCCTTATCCTCAGCTCTCTCTCGTCGGATACACAAACGCAGGAAAATCAACGCTTTTAAACGCGCTGGCAAAATCGCACATACTCGCTAAAGACCAGCTCTTTTCAACGCTCGACACTACGACGAAAAGGATAAAACTTCCTTCGAGCGCCATGGAAATCCTCATGACCGACACCGTCGGGTTCATCAACAAACTTCCCCACAAGCTCGTAATGTCATTTCGAGCGACGCTCGAGGAAGTCATCCACGCGGACCTTCTGCTTCACGTCGTGGACGCGTCGAATCCGGAATATATGTCGCAGATCGAAGCCGTTAACATAGTCCTGAAGGAAATAGAAGCCGATGACAAAAACACTATAATAGTCCTTAATAAAATCGACAAAGCGGATAACGCCGATATCTCAAATTTCGAGAATATCTCATGCGTAAAAATATCCGCGAGGGAACACAAGAATTTCAACGCCCTGTACGACGAAATAGAAAAAAAATTCGCCTCATTCGTCGATGAATATGAGCTTTCCGTTCCAGTTGAAAATGGCAAAATGATAAGCTTTTTAAAAGGTTATTCAAGGATACTCAAGGAAAAAGCCTCGGATAACGAAGTATACTTTAAAATAAGAATGTATAAAAGATATTTGAACGTCATCGAACCCTTTATAATAAAAAAATAAAAATGAAACCTTTTAAAATAAAAACAAGTAAAATAACCATGAGTCATAAATTATAAATTGGAGGGATAGATCATGAAAAAACATTTTTCAAATTATTTAACTACAACTTTTATAATATCAGCAATTATGCTCTCATTCACCACCAATGTTTACGCAAGCGACATATCGGACGTAAAAAACAGCCTTCAGGATAACTCCATAGCAAATACCGCAAGCACCGCGGCGGCATCAACGAATGCGGCTTCCCAAAATCAGAGCGGCGTCGTCGCAACTGATTGCCTGAATGTAAGGAGCGGTCCATGGGGCAATATCATAGGCACGGTTAGTTCAGGCCAGACGCTTGATATAATAGGCAAAGAAGGCGTATGGTACAAAATCAATTATAACGGCGGCGTCGGATATGTTCACTCGGGTTATGTAACGACCGACGGCGCACCCGCTACCGCTGGCGATCAATACGTAAACGTCGGCAACGATACCCTCAATGTCAGAACGGGCCCATGGGGCGATATTATCGGTTCGCTATCAAATGGCACTTCGGTTGAAGTTCTCGGAACAAGCGGAGAATGGTCAATTATAAAGTATAACAACCAGGAAGCTTATGTTTACACCCAATATTTATCAAAAGATAAGCCGGCTGAAGCCGCGGTTGCTTCAACCAGCACGCCTTCATCAAGCGGTTTGATCAGACCCGTTGACGGCGGAGATATTACAAGCCCGTTCGGCATGAGAACGCACCCGGTTACCGGCGTGGCTGAATCAATGCATTACGGAGTAGATCTGGGCGTTGGAACCGGCACCGATTTAAAAGCGCTTGCCGGCGGCACCGTTGAATCCGTAGACTGGTGTTACGGCGGCGGCAATACAATAAAAATCAAATACAGTAACGGTATGTCATCGGTATATATGCACTGCCTGGATTCAACGATTTCCGCGGGCGATACCGTAGCCCAGGGACAGGTCGTCGGCCATACAAATAATACCGGAGCATGGACAACCGGACCGCACCTGCATTTTGAACTGCATGACGCGAGCGGGGAAGCGGTAAATCCTCAAGATTATATAAGCATATAACGCATAGCTAAATAAATTCAAATATAATCATAAGAAAGTGGCTGAAACTTAATCTTCGCCACTTTCTATTTTTTCAGGCCCTAAAAATATTTGGTTCAACCGTTAAACCGGACAGCCATATGGTTATATAATAAATACATTAAAACAGTGTTTTACAAAAACAAAAGTATTTAGTATAATATCCTGAAAAATAGGCAACCGATAAACTTGCCGTCTATAATTAAAAACAAATAAATTATTGGAGGACAATCAAATGAATAAACGTTCTTTTTGTAAATTTTTTATAATTTTAACTTTCTTATCCGCCTTAATATTTAATAGCGCAAAAGTATCGATCGCGGCTGAATCAGCTATTGCTTCCACCGATGCGATCGTTTTACCGGAAGTTAAAAACTATGAAACAAGTGAAGTTTGCTCTTTAAAATCAGGCCTTAACAGCGAAGAAATCAGTCTTGGAGATAAAAAAGGCCCGAAATTCGCCTCGTGCGGCCCGTCTTCTTTCGCGTTTGATAAAAATGAAAAACTTTATATCGTCGACGCCATGAACTTTAAAGTCATTGTGATCGATAACGGCAAAGTAGTAAAAGTTTTAAAATACCCTGAAGGCGAAACGAAAAAGCATAGATTTTATATTTCAGACATCGCGGTTTCAAATGACGGCAAAACAATATATCTTTTAAATCAGACGTTAAAATCCATATTCGTAATGAATGAAAACGGCAAAATAAAAAATGAAATAAAACTTTCAGGGCAAACGGCACGTCCGTCTAAAATTTTTATAGCCGCAAACGGCAATATCGTCATCCGCGACGAGGGCGGCATTAAAACGCTCGTTTATTCGGCGGCCGGAAAGGTCCTCGGCAGGCTTGCCGGCGGAGATATAAGCAACATCACGAATAAAGAAGATTTCCTTTACGCTCTCGGTGAATTTGATAAAGAAGGCCGCGACATATTATTAATGGATCCTATAAGTAACCGCAAATCGAAAGTTTTCGCGAAACTTACAAAGGTTATAAAAGAAACCAAACCATACGATTACCAGATAATCGGAATGGACGCAAAACAAAATTTATACGCTTCGATAGTTGAAAAAATAAAGGAAGACGTTATTCAGACCATGCTTTACAAATTCAGTAAAGACGGAAAAGTAGTGTCGAGAACAAAAATAATGCCGTTCAAGCAGCTCTGGAATACGGTGCCGACGCGTTATTTTGTAATTTCACCCGCCGGAAATTTATATGCGTTCGCAGCGGACGACAAGCTTGAAAAATTGGTGATATACAAAATAACCTCAAAATAATTATTGAAATATTAACGAATAAAATAAGGCTATAGCACATAACGCAAAAAATTTTGCTTGAAATATTTTGAAAAATTTTGTATAATAAACATTATTAAAAGTTATGACATTAAAGGGCCAAAGACTTCGCGTTTTAACGACGCGTCGTGGCGTTCGCGCCTCCCGGTATGACATAACTTTTTTTATTTCACAAAGTCCGATAAAGAAGGGGTTCAATCGTTTCCGGTTGAAACCTCGCTGCCAGTCCCGGCTCTATTATGGCATTTTGACGGTAAATACAGTTCCCTCGCCCGGCCGGCTCTTTAATTCTATGGTTCCGCCGCAAAGATCGACGCACCTTTTTACTATCGAAAGCCCGAGTCCGGTTCCCTGTATGTTACCTACGTTAGAAGCCCGATGGAAAGGCTCGAATAATTTTTTTTGCTCTTCTTCAGGTATGCCTATCCCGTGATCCGAAATAGTATATGATACAATACCGTCACCGGACGATATATCGATCTTAACGTCCACCTCGCCGCCTTCCGGCGAATATTTAACGGCATTCGCGATTAAATTCAAAAGTATATGCCTTAATATTTTTTCATCGGCCAGCACGTTGTATTCGATCATATTAGAGGAAAAATGAACGGACGCTTTTTTGCCGGCGACCATGCGCATTTCATCACATATATTTGAACACAGCCCGACGACGTTTATCGACACGAAATTCAGCTTGATCCTTTCCGAATCGACCCTGTTAATGAAGAGCACATCGTCTAAAAGGTTCGTCATACGAGTTACCGTGTCCTGTATCCTGTGCAAGTGCTCCTTCTTTTTTTCTTCATCGAGCCTGTCGCTATAAAATTCCAGAAGCTCCGTCGAAGAAAGAATGACGCTTAAAGGCGTCCTGAAATCATGCGAAACAGTCGAAATAAATTGCGTTTTGATCTGGTTAAGTTCCTTTTCCTTTTTGAACGCCTCGTCGAGTTTTTCCTTGGTCGCGTTCAATTCGCTATTGACCGCCTCAAGCTGCCTGGTCCGTTCGCGCACCTTCCGTTCGAGATTTTCATTGAGATGCTTTATCTGTTCTTCATATTTTTTCTGCTCGGTTATATCGAAACACGCGCCTATAAATCCTGAAAAAGTGCCATTTATATCTATAAAAGGATTTCCTACATTCGCCACCCAGTGATATTCGCCGTCATATCTTTTAAGGCGGTACTGAATTTCGAAGGTCTTTTTTTCATTGAAGCAGTTTATATAATTCGACGTAAACGTTCCCAGATCGTTTGGATGAACGCTTTCAAGCCACCCGTCGCCAATGCATTGACCAATTGTCATGCCGGTATATTCGAGCCAGGTTTTATTGACATAGTTACACTTGGCGTCCTCGCCCGACCGCCATATCATGGCGGGAAAATTTTCAAAAAGTGAAAGGTAGAACTCGTTTAACAGCGTAAGTTTCTGTTCCGTTTTTTTGCGCCCGGTGATATCGGAGATAAAGGTAACGCTCTTGATTTTTCCTGAACTTTCCTTTATTTTAACGCGGCTTGACATTATAACAAGCGTTTTTCCATTGCGCGTTTTAGTTTCAAGCTCATCGGGCATGGCATATTCTATTCCGGAAATATATTTATTAAATTCTATGTGTATCATGTTACGATCTTTTTCAAAAAGGAATATATCGATATTCTTCCCGATCAGCTCATCTGACGAATAGCCATAAAGCTCACAAAAGGCAGGGTTTGAATATTCTATATCACAGGTTTCGTTCAATATAATTATTCCAATGGGCGAGCTTTGTATTATATTTTTAAACCGTACCTCGCTTTCTATAAGAGCGGTTTCGATCTTTTTCCGGCCGGTTATATCTTCAACCACGGTTATCGCGCCCGTGATTTTTCCTGATTCATCATATACCGGCTTGACCTTGTATCTTAAATAAATATTTCTTCTGGGCGAAGCGTAAGGCCGTTCAAAAACATCTTCAATTCCCATCTCCATACATTTTCTCAGATCGGACGATATTCCCTGTTCAACAAAGTAATTATAAGTTAAAACGTTTATCTTTATAACTTCGCTCTCATATTTATATCCAAACATTTTAAGCAGTTCATCGTTGATAAAAATTATATTTCCGCTTCTGTCATGATAAACGATTCCAAAGGGAGCGTCTTTAATCAAAGACCGGTATTTAAGGTCGGCGAGCCGCTCAGAGCATGCGGCCGGCGGCATATTGTATCTTATAATGCGTTCCACGAGAGCGGGGGAAATTTCATTAACGCTAAGTTGATCGCAGATCGCGGATTTTAAATAATCAATTTCAGCATCTTCGCTCTTTTCCGAGGTAATAAAAACAAAGCGGCACCTCGCATTATTTTTTCCCGGTATTTTTATAAGTTTCAAACCGTCAAGGCTGACGACATCATTAAAAATGAAACAGAAACAGTAATTATCAGACGAAGAAAGCTTTTCTAAAGCGTTAGCATAGGATAGAGCTTCGGAAATTTCAAAGTCATAACGCTTTAAACTTTCCAAAGCTTTTTTTACAAGGCTTATATTTTCATCGCTATGAGCGACAACAAGTATTTTAACGGCTGTTTTCATTTTTCTTCTTTATATTAAAAAAATAATATACAGTACGATTTTATCATTAAACATACTCAAATTCAATAAAATTTATTAAATATAATAAATATAATCGAGTACATAAAAAAGCCTTCGCGAATAAATTTGCGAAGGCTTTTTTATTTTTATACGTTAACCATCAATTCATTGCCGATTATTCAAGCGCTTTTATCTGGAATGAATCAGCGGTGTCTAAAAAATGAAGCAATTTTTCACCTTTCGCGAAAGCGTAGGGATTTAAAAGCATCATAGCGTCGTCATCGTTTCCGGCATAAGGGCTTTTAACTTTTTTATCGAGTTTACCTTCGGCGGTAAAACAAAAAAGCTGATCTTCCATCTTACCATCTGGATCACCCGTAAGAACGTCAACGTAAATCTTTCCTGAAGCGCTAAATCCCGCAAGATTGCTATTAATAAGAGAATCCTTACCCGTTTCGCTCTTGTATGTGAAACTCATTAAAGCCGCTTCAAGTTTTTCTATGTCAACGACCTTGAAAGAGTTTCCGTCTTTAGTTATCGTATAAATTTTCCCCTTGTTCATGGCAAAACCCATACCGGCTTCCTTCAGTTTTATCTCCTTTTTCAGTTCTCCGGAGTCGCTGAAGATAGCTACTTTAGGCTCTTTTTTATCGGCGATGATAACGTTGGAATCTTCATCGACCATGAAAGTATCCAATTCTTTGATAACCTGGCGTTCGATAACGTAACCGTATTCCTTGAGCTGCTTGCCGTCGGCGGAGAATTTTATAACCGCGAATTCAGAAGGATTATCAAGATATATGAAACCTTTTTTTGATACCGCGATATGCATAGGCATATTCTTTCTTATATTCGATTTTTCAAATGTAAAAAGCGTGACGGGCTTTTTATCAGCCGCGCTTAATTTCAAAACCCTGTGCTTCACTGAATCGACGATAAAGGCGTTTCCTTCTTCGTCAACGGTGTATGCGGTCGGACCCTGAACAATATTTCCAACCTTTTCGTCCATTTTATCGCGTACGATCTGATCGTCTTTTTCACCATAAGCCAGAGAAAAAACGGCCTGATCTTTCGAGCCCTGCGCCGCGGGACCGGCAGCAAACGAAGCGCTCGCCATGGCAAATGATAATATAGTAATTACCAATAAATTTAATATGTTTTTCAATTTGATCACTTCCTTCGCTATTTCTTTTTGTAATCGAAAGTACCCAGGAACTTGAGAGGGTCCTGCGCCTTCAATTTATTGTTTTCGCCTACCCTGATCTCAAAATGAAGATGAGGCCCGGTCCCGACGCCTGTATTTCCCGTCCTTACCGTCGGTATATCCTGACCTGCTTTAACGGCAGTGCCAACGGCTATTGAGTTATTTGAAAGGTGGGCGTAAAAGGAATAATATTTTTTCCCGTTGATATTATGTTCTATCGCAAGAACTTTTCCATAGCCGCTCTGCGTCGTGACCTGAACGACCTTTCCGTCGGCAATGGCTTTCAGAGGGAGCGGGCTCCTCGCACGAAGATCGATACCCCTGTGAGGTTTTCCATTTCTCATACCAAATTTGCTGTTAACAACGGGGCTGGCAATGGGCCAGCTTGAAAAACCAGCGGAGTTAGCCGCTGACGTAGTAGTCTCGGCCTTGTCGGTAGCGTCAGTTGCCGAAACGGCCTGGGTGGGATCAGGTGTTTTCGTCAAAACCTCCGCGGCTTTCTTGAAGTTGGCGTTGGCTTTATTCATAACGCTTGAGTCGCCGGTCAGCTTCGATATTTCTTCCTGGCATCTGCCAAGGAAATACAATTGCTTGCCGTCTTTTCCATCGGTGGCAAAAACGAGCTTCTGAAACATATCAATAGCTTTTTCAAATGTCGCCTTATCCTGGTCTCTGACGGCCTGTTTGAAAAGATCGAACGCGGCCTGTCTGTCGGTTGCGAGTGAAGTGGCGTTGGTAGTCCCGCCGTCGGCATTACCAGTATTGGCGGGCCTGGAAACGGGTATAGCAATATTATCCGCGGCCTGGCCGGCTGTGCTTCGATTGACCGCATCGGGCTGCTTTCCCGCCATATTGCCAAAAGGGTTAGTCACATTCGACGCGCCGCTAGAAGCGTTTCCGGAGCCGGATTGAGAGGTTGCCGTATTCGCGTTATCAGTAGAAGGAGTGGCCGTCGATGATGAATTAACCGAAACTGGCGTGGTTCCTGAAGAATTTAACGATACAGCCGCGGTTCCTAAAGAACTTAGCGATACGGCCGCGGTCCCGGCCGAGCAGGAATTAGCCGCGCCGGATTTAAGGTCATCAGCCTTCGGAGCTACGTAACTACTTGTGGTATTGGCAGTTTTATTGACGTCAACTTCCTGCATCGTCTTGTCAAGACGTCCGTCATCACTAATAGCGCCGCCGTCTTCTCCACCATCATCCTGCTGAGCGTCCGCGCAAAAAACGGGCATAGTAGTACCGCAACAGAATAAAACGGCTAAGATCAAAGCGATCTGTAACAATAAGAAAGATCTTTGCTTCATAAAAGCCTCCTTTTATATTTTAGTTTTTTGAACACCGCAATTATTAAGTACTTTATACTATAATTTTTTTTTGATAGTTTCAACTATTTTTTTATCCGGTCATGTTGAAAAATTTCAACCGTTCCATATTTTAATTATAAACATGAACAATTAAAAAAAGATAGGTAAAAAATGGTCATTTTGCTTTTTGCGCCAAAATTCATCATGTCCAATTTTTACATTGAATAATGGTTATTGTTTTGTTATAGTATAAACAGTAGCCTTAATTTTTTTATTTTAATACCTCGCTTATAAAACAACGATGCCCGCTAGATAAATTTTAAAATATGGAACATAAAACTCCGTCTTATGGTATAATTGAAAAGGTCCGATTTTTTTAATATGCGGTTAATTTTATAAAGAAAATATATAAATAATAGAGGAAGTGATCTATATGAAAAAAATCAATAAGAACTTCCAGTTGTTCTTCCTAATGGCGTTAATATTTACAATGATATTTCCGCCAATGACTCTGCGCGCAGAAAGTGGTGACACCACGGATATTTCAGGCGGTATCACCTCACCTTTCACGAACCAGCAGGGCACCGCTCCGACCCAAAACAATACTGATATTTCAAGTGTTTTCAGCGGCAACGACATGAACGGCTTTTTTACCCAGCTCGGCGGTTTTTTTGAAAACCTTATTAAAACCGGTGCCGGACTATTCGGAAAACTTTTCGCTTCAATTTCCAAAATAGTCAGCGATATATTTCCAAAATCTACGGACAATCAGTTTTCAAACCTCGTAAATTCTCTTACCGGCGCAAACACGGTCAATTCGAATGCCAGTTCAAACGCCAGCCTGAACGACTCCGGAAATTCATATTCAGACATAGCCAAAAAGATAGCTAATTCAAATACGTCATCCAATTGCGCGCCGGGCGCCGCTTCGAATACAACACCGGCCGCTTCGAGCTCCGCTTCCGCGCCGGCCGCGAATGATACGGCACCGGCGTCAAACGAACCCGGCAACGGAAACAAATATGGGTCGCACGCATACTCTCCAAAAAACGTAATATCCGACAAAGAATTCACGGACTCAAATTATATGAGCCTTGCCGATATCAAAAATTTCCTAACAAAAATGGGCTCACAACTGGTTAAAAATATCGGCGGCGTCGATGTAGCGGACGCAATAAAAAAAGCCGCAGACGCAAGTAAAGTAAATCCGCTCGTACTTTTAGCTACCCTTCAGAAAGAAAAAGGCCTGGTACAAACGAAAAAAGCCATAACCCAAAGGCAACTCGACTGGGCATGCGGCGTCGGAGCTTACGACGGCGGAACATTCAACAGTAAATATAAAGGATTCGCAAAACAAATATCATCAGCCGCCAGCACATATAAAAAACTTTATGACGGCGGCGTCCAGACGGTCAGTATTAATTATGGAAAATCAAGCGTGACTCCTTTAAACGCGGCCACCACGGCCGTCTACAGATACACTCCCCACTCCGACGGAGCCAAGCTTTTTCATACGGTTTACGAAAGCTATAAGCGCAAATTCGAAGCCATGAAAAGCTAACCGTAAATTTTATACAAGCATATTAAAAAAAGAGTTTTTAATGAGAATACTATCAAACAAAAAAGGAATAACTTTCTTCATCGTCATAGCGATTCTCGCGATACTTTTGATCGCTATAACTTCATATAACAGCATGCTCAGGTCCGAACGCTACACGATGTACCGCATAATATACGGCGATAACGCTCTCATCATAGCGGAAGCCGCTATGGACCTTCTGCAGCGCATAGTCGAATACGAATTCGCCCTGACGGGATACGAACGGAAAAACACCTACTTCAAATACGAGGACCTGATCAAGCCGAAAGGCGAATTCAAGACCGTCAACTTCGACTCGACGAAACTCACCGACGTCATATCTAATTCCGATCCCATAAAAGCCCTGATAGAAATATTCGGCGGTTCAAGTATCGCAAAAGTTAAAAAAGTCGAGGTCACAATCGACGAGAAGAACGTCAAATATTTCGGCGACGTATCCGGCCAGTCGCCGAATATAGTTCCAAACCTGCATGAAAAGTTCGGCATAATAACTTATTCGGTCCAGGTCGAGTATTACGGAATAACCAAGACATTAAACATTTCAAAACAAATAAAAATAATTAACGTACTGCCTAAAGTTTTAAGGCACTTCACTTTTTTCATCAAAAATATTCCTAAGGGAACCGATCTAAATAAAATACTGGTTGACGACAGCGGCGTTCCTATCAACGGAAAGCCTCTCGTCTTATATAACGGCGAATACAACAGCCCGAGCAGCCTCTCTCCGCTGGATCAGGGAATGATTTTTCTCGGCAACCAGCCGGCTTCCGAGCCGCTTATATTAAAAATGAGCCATGGCGATTCCACAAGCGGCGTAGGCGAACTTTTCCATCTGATAAGAAAATTTTATCTCGACAAGGAATTCCAGAGAAGATACGAAAACAGCAAGGGATATCAGGTCGGCCACACCGAATACGGCGTCAGCTCCGGAATGGCCAACGCCAGATATTTCGGCATACAAACTCCAAAAGACCTTCTTTCATCTATGCTCAAACTTTATTGCACGCCTGCGGCGCCTTCGCCGACAAGGATTCTGGGAAACGTCAACAGATGCTATCTCAGGCTCGGAGCTTATCAGGACAAACAAACCAACGGCACCGAGCACATGGGAGACATGACGTTCAGCACGCCCGCCACGTTCACGACGGCAGGCGTTCCGCCTATAACCGAAGTAGACGCCGATACGCACGGCCTGCTTGACGAAGGCGGAAAACTTAAGCCGGTTACGGCGGAGTGGATCGCGAAAAAAATACTTCCCGACGAATTGGGCGGAATGGACCTTTATAACGCTTATGCCGAATTCATGAACCAGTTCATAGATTACGAGCCTTATAATTACAGCATGCTCACTCCGATAAAAGATAAGAACGGCGTCGATTGCGACCCGAACAAGATACCGGATTTTAAAACCAAACTCTTCCCCAGCGGCAGCAACAGCTACGGCGGAAACCCGGCAAAGCCGGCCGACGAGGAATATACGGGCAGCGACCTGCGCATGCTCTCCCTGGACGAAAAATACGCCATTCCTTACGCCTCATATAAATTCAGCGGCGACAAGGAATTCACCGATTTCAAAAAACTCTTCATGAACGGCTCTCAAACTGACGCGCTGAAACTAGGCCTGGCGACGACATTCGAAGGAGACATAAGGCTTCCTCAAATGACGATACAAAAAGGCGGAATGATAATATGCAAGAAAGGCAATATTA
Organism: uncultured bacterium; assembly: GCA_964545075.1. GTDB lineage: Bacteria > Muiribacteriota > UBA9980 > UBA9980 > UBA9980 > DAOPXV01. The sequence continues at coordinate 12,986 of CAZJFS010000010.1, read as the reverse complement.
CCATTTCCGGCGACATAACGGCGGACCCCGTTTATAACCAGACCCTCGCCATAATAGCCATGGACGGCGATATAATAGTTGACGCGAAAAAAGTCGACGCTATACTTATTTCCCTCAAGGACGGCCTTAAATTCGAGCCTAAGAACTCGCTCGATATTTCAGGCACTCTCGCCGCCACATCCATGGATTTCGACAAGCTCTTAACCACCGGAGGGAAAATTTCATACAGGCCATGCCAGGCAGTGCCGACTAACGATACCAATTTTTATTATGCCTCGATCCAGCCCGACGTGAGGAACTGGAAGGTGATACTCGATAATGACAAAAAATAAGAGCGGCGGCTTTACGCTCATAGAAATACTCGCTACCATAGCCATTCTCGGAATAATAGCCGTGAACCTTCTTTATTCGCTGACCGAGCAGCACAGGGGAACCACCGATATCGTAAACAAGGTTATTTCGGCTAACTACGCGAAGGACGTTATCGATTATCTGAAGGCAATTCCTTATTCGGACGTCGATTCCAGCTTCAATGGCGTCGAGATCGGCGGATCGACTGAAAATCCAAAATATAAAGATCTCCCAAAACTCGTGAATCCTTTCGAAAGAAGCGTGGAAATACTCGAATTCAAGGACAAGCCGCTCTGTTCCGGATCGAACCAGAAGATAAACTATAAGATAATAAAGGTCAGCGTAAAATTCGATAAAAACACGAATTCAAGGCTTACACTCATCGGAACGCTGATGGTGGATAAATTTACTAACTGATGGCGGACAATAAAAATGAATATTTCACTTACCTTAATCAATAAATATAAAAAAGCTTTCACGCTGGTGGAAATAATGGTCGTCGTATTTCTTTCCTCGCTTTTAATAATCGCGCTTTACGACCTTTTCTGGTACAGCTTCAAGGGCGTTCTCGCCGGCAAGACGAAACTTGGAAACCTCCAGGACGCGGCGATAACCATGGAACATCTCAAGGTCGATATAAAAGGCGCGTATTTGAAAAAATCAAATATTAAAGGACAGGAGATCGACGGCGAATCGCTTTTGAAAACCGGCGACGGCATCCTCGAATTCTCGACCCTCGTATACGATCAGGACGGCTCCGAAAGGCTTATAAAAATAGCATATAATTTCGATCAAAAGGACGAATCTCTTTACAGGACCGAAGAGGGAGGTCCGACGAGAGTTTTCGCCAAAGGAAAGATAAAAAGGTTCTTCACGAAATTAATGAAAATAGATAACATTTCATATATAGATACGTCAATAAAAGTAGAAGAAGAGAACAAACAGAAGGTCGAACTTCGAAACGCCATATTTCCAAAGGACGTTCAGGCTGTAAATAAACACTGGATACCAAATCCGTATTAAAAATTCATAAATAATAAGAGGAGGAAAGTTTCATGAAATTAAAAAAACTTTATTTAGCCGCTATCATTATCCTGACCTCGTGCTTTCTGTCATATCCATTCATATCGTTTTCTTTGGCCGCGGAGGCCAGGTGCACGACGCTAAAGGTTTCCGGAAAAGGAGTCAAACTCACCGACGTCGTACAGGGCGATCTCCAGGATACGCTGGTCGTGCAAACGCTCAATAACATCCAGAATCCCTATGAACTCAAGGATGGATTGAAACTCATCATCCCGGAACCTGAATTCATTAAAAAAGTTAAAAACCTCCCCTATACCGAACTATTAAAGGAAGTCCAAAGCTATCGCGAACGAGTCCCCGCAAAAATTTTAAAGGAAGTAGCCGAATCTATAAACGGCCAGGAAAAACTCGAAGAAATCAACGCGAAAAAAGACCAGGAACTCAAACACGACGCTTCGTCATCAAACATGAAACAGGTCGTCGGCCAGCAGCCCGTGGAGATTGAAAGAATAGAATTTCCAAGAAGATTAAAACATAACTAAGAGGAGGATTGCCATATTTTCAAACTATGGCGCCGATTATGAAAAATTCATATTTTTTTTCTCTCGTTCGTTCAGTTTTATTTGTAACAATATCCATAGGCGTTCTTTTCAGCGCATATCATTTCGCCCCGGCCGCTGAAAATCCCGGAGCGTCCCCCATTAATGCGGCTCTTAATATCGATCTTAAAATAGCTTATATTAAAAATCACTCGAACCTGGCGGTATTAAACCTTAAAGACGGATCGGAAATAATTTTCAATGAAAAATTCAGTGAAATAAAAGCGGTATCGTTGAACTCAAATAAAGATAAAGCGATCATCGCCGGCAAACTCAAAAATGACAACGGAATTTACCTGGCCGACATCAATTCAAAAAAAATAGTTCCACTGTTTGAAAAAAAGGCCGTTTACTTCAACTCGCCTTCATTCTCCGACGACGGAAAATCGCTCGCCTATACGGCAAGCGGAAAGGACAACCCATTTTTTCCCGCCGACATCATGATCTATGACATCGAAAAAAAATCGGAAAAAAACATTACAAATCAAAAAACTTCGGCCGGGACCGGAATATATTATAATTACCCGAAATTTTCCGCGGACCGTAAATCTATAATATGTTCCGCCGCCAATATCCCTGATTTTGAAACTCCACGCTACGATACTATATTCATCGTAAAAATAAACCTTTCAGGAAACGCTCAGGCCGAAACGTTAGCCGGCGGAGCTACCAGTTATAATGAAAATGGCGACGCAAGCGGGTTCAAAGCTTCGGTGCCCACGGTCTTCAACGATGGAAGAATCGGTTTTTTAAAGTTAGTCGGCATTGAATGCGTTCTCGCGGTTTTAGATCCGCTGAAAAACAAAGATATCACGGACCTGGCCGCCAATATCAACAACCTCGCCATGCCTTCTTTTTCAAAAGACGGCAAATACGCGGCTTTTGAAATTTTCAACGACGACGAGAAAAACCCCTCATCATCGATAAATTTGATCGAATTTTCAACGAAATCCGTCAAAAAAATCGCTGATAATGGATACAAACCGGCTTTTTAATATACTATAAATTTTAAACATCGATAAAAAAGCGCCCTTGAAAATATCAAAGGCGCTTTTTTTTACGTTTCATTCTTAAGGCTATCCATTTTGATATCTACCCGGCCACGGCTCCGGATAGAGCGCCGATAATTTCAGGCCCCGCGCCCACGGCATTAGCGTGGTCGAGAGCGGTCCGGCCCTTAACATCCCTTAATTTCGCGTCTGCTTTTTTAGAAAGCAGAAGATCGACGAGAGTTTTATTTTTAGCCGCGGCCGAATGCATAAGAGGCGTCATTCCGTCGTTATCCTGAGCATTTATGTTAAGCTTCTTTTCAATCAGAAACGACATCATTTCAGCGTTTCCGCGCATAGCCGCGAGTATGGTGGCGTTGGCTCCGGATTTATTGAAAACGCTTAAAAGCGCGCCCTTTTCCCACAAAAGTTTGACCGCTTCGGTATCTCCGCTCGCGCTCGCATATAAAAAAGCCGTTTTTCGTTCATTATCACGAGCGTTCACTTCCGCGCCGCCCGCGATAAGAATTTTTATTATTTCAATATTGCCATCCGGACGATCACACGCCGACATCAGAACGGACCGGCCGGACGAGTCTTTATGGTTCGCGTCAGCGCCATGCGCAAGAAGCTTTTTAACGTCGCCTAAATTTGAATTATTGACCGCTTTTAAAAGCTCTTCGGATGATATTTTCACGTCTTTTATTTCTTTTTCGGCCTTATCCGCTTTCACCGCGTCTTGAATTTGTTTGGCGATCTGATCTATCGCGGTTTTTGGCTGTTCTTTTTTTTTCATCATTTTTTTACTAGCCATCGGCAGCTCACCTTCTTAAATAATTGGAACGGACACATCAATATATCATTTTTCAATCTTTTTTTCAAGAAGTTCGGACATAAACCGATACTTGATTTTTTTCATTCACAATGTTTCTAATTACAATTATTGAAAAAAATAATCTTTTATGTTAAAATCTTTCAGACTTGGTTAAATGACTATAAAAAGATGATAAATTATATCGCATAGTCTAATTATTATCAATTTTTTAAAATAACGAGGTTTTACTTGAATATTCAGCTTTCACTTCAGGAAATATGCAGTTTTTTCATGCAAAGTTCGGATATCGTTTATATAAATTCACCTGAAGGCGTAATCAACTATATTAATGAAAACATTGAAAGCCGTATTGGATATACGAGCGAAGAAATAATAGGAAAGCACTTTACCGAATTCGTCCATCCCGAAGATGCTCCAAAAGCCGTCGATATACTCAATCGGGCCGCGGAAAAAGACCCTACGTTAAATTTTTGTCTCAGGATCCGCCATAAAGACGGTCGCTTTCTCCATTTTGACTTCAAGTCGCATTCGATCTTCAAAGACGGAGTTTATCTGGGCGGCATTGGCGCAGGCCATGACATAACAGCAAAAAAAATTACGGAAGACGCGCTGGGCAAATCGGAAAATATTTATAAAGTCGTCGTTAATAACGCAAGAGATGTCATATATACGATATCTCCTGAAGGCATTCTCACCTCGGTAAACGATTTCATGGAAAACGTCACGGGATTTTCCGCCGAAGAAGTCATAGGCAAAAGTCACCTTTTTTTCGTGCATCCCGATGAAATCGAATATGAAATGAAAATACACGAAGCGATCTGCCGCGGCGAAAAATTGCCTATTATTGAAATGCGATTTTTAAAAAAATCAGGCGACTACTTAGACGGCGAGTTTTCAATAACCCCGCTTTTTCACGAAGGTAAATTTTTAGGAACTCTCGGCATAGGCCGCGATATATCCGAAAAGAAAAAAAACGAGGCAAATCTTAAACTCGCTCTTCTAAAGGAACGCCAGCTCAACGAACTCAAGCAGCACTTTATTTCCATGGTTTCGCATGAATTTCGAACCCCGCTCATGGTCATAAACGGAACGGCGGAACTTCTCGAAAAAGAGCTTAAAGATCGTTTAACAGATAACGTATGCAAAGGTTTCAACAGAATAAAAGAAAACGTTAAAAGAATATCTGAAATGCTTAGCGACATTATGCTTTTGTGCGATGAAAAGCATAACGATCTTTTTAATCCCGAATCCGTTAATATCATTGATTTCTGTTCGGAGATAATAAAAGATATCTGCCAGGTATCCCAAAATCAGGACCTCATTGATTTCAGCCATTGCGAAAAAATTTCAGCCGAATCTCAATTTCTTATAGATCGTGAAATCATGCGCCATATCCTGATTAACCTGCTAAGCAACGCCATAAAATATTCGACCGATAAAAAAGAACCAGTAAAATTTCACGTTGAAAGCGAAGAAAAACATCTTAAATTCACCATTTTGGACAAAGGCATCGGAATCCCCGAAGAATACATGAAAACCATATTTCAAAATTTCATGCGCGCCTCGAACGTCGGAAAGATTTCAGGAACCGGCATGGGCCTGGCCATAGTCAAAAAATGCGTCGATATCCATAAAGGCGAAATATTAATAGAAAGCGCAATTAATCAGGGAACCAAAGCGCTCGTCAAAATACCGGTACTATAAAACGTTCACAACAAAAAATTTTGCCGTTCGCAAGGAAATATATAAATAATAAATCTAAATTTAGAGTCGTTCTCCTACTACCACAAGCCTTTTAGCGTTGTGATCATAAACGGAACCGTCGAGGCCTCCGTAGGCTTTCGCATTTGAAAATCCCACGGAGAGAAGAAGAGACTTCAGTTCAGCCGCGGAATAGAGCCTGTGCGTAAATTTATGGGTAAATTTTTCATTGCCTTTGATGATAATCCAGTTGCTTTCCACCATCGCCCAGTCATTTGTGATTTTGCGATCTTCGAGTATTATATAATCTTCAATCGTACTCCAGTCGCGTTCCCTGTAAATGCGCGCGAGTATTTCCTTGCCCATCATTTCAATAACTAATTTTCCGCCAGGTTTGAGCGATCTGTATAAGTTTTTGACGACGGTACGGTCGTCCTCCGGATCGTCAAAATATCCAAAAGACGTAAAAAGGTTAACCGCCAGATCGAAAGATTCCGGTTTCGAATATTTTCTCATATCGCTTTTAACAAAATCAATTTCGAGTTTTTCCTTGACCGCGGCATTTTTCGCTTTTTCAAGATAAGATTCGGTTCTATCCACGCCTGTCACAAAATGACCGTGCCTGGCGAATTCAAGCGAATGGCGACCGATGCCGCAACACATGTCGAGAACGGACGATTTTTCCCTGATGCCTGTAAGAGTTACAATACTTGCGATCTCTTCAGCCGACTTTTCAATCCTGCCCTGATGAAAAAGCACGGGCATAGTCTCGCTCCAGAAAGCTTCTTTATCGAACCACTGTTTTTCCAAATTCATCACTCCATCAGCAATATTTATATACAGGTTAAGTTTTTATTTTATCATTACGAATAGCAAAATTACAATTAAAATAATCTTTTTACTTGTTTTCAGCTTTGGTTATTGTAGCGGTAAAATGTTTTTTTAAATATTACAAAAAACGCCACTAAAATATTAGCAGCGCTTTCTTTACCGGATATTAAATAATATACGCTGATTATTTTCGAACCTTTTCATGCGCCGATATTATTGCGTTGCATTCCTTTAATATCGCGAGATTGCCTTGCGACTTGGTGTTTTTAAGACTCTCGACGAGTCTTTTCATGCGTTTTAAACCTTCAATTTTATTGTTTTCGCTGATAAGAAGATAGGCGTATTCATATTCTTCTGAAATGCTCGTTGGAGTAGAAGTTACGCTTTTCACTTTTTGAAGGCTAATGTTTTTGCCGCCGGTGAATTTATACATGCGGCTATATTCCAGATGCGGTTCGCTCGATCCGGGAGCGTTGACGAACCCGCCTGCAACGACCATCGGAAGAGTTTTTTTATCTTCGCTTTTGACTATATCGAATTTTCCGTTATCCAATCCTTCGCTTTTAAATATTTCGGTAAAACAAGGTTTGCCGTTTTTTTCAAATCCGGCCTGTTTAAGCGCTTTAACTTCTAAAATATTATGGACGCCGCCGCGTCTGGCGTAGATCAACTCATCGCGACCGTCGCCGTCAAGATCGCAAAGCTCGATCGATTCGATATATACCGAATAAGGCTCCACCTGATAAGTTTTTTCACCGGCGCATATCATAAGGCTGGAAACCGGCGGTTCATTTTTGCTCTCAAATTTTTCAATTGAAAAAATCGCCGTGCCGCGGATGTTACCAAAAATATTGCCGCATTTTATAATTCCGACCTTTTCACCAGGTTTTAAATTTTCGCATATTCTTTCGTCAAAAGTCTTAGCATATAACCCCGAGGCCATAAGTGAAGTTAAAACAACGGCAGCTAAAAACGCGTATAATATTTTTCCAAACCGAAGCATTTATTTAAATCTCCTTGATCAAAATTTCAAAATTAAAGCCTGCCGGCAAGCCACTCTTCTTCAGCCGTGGAAATGGCGATGCCCATAGATTTTCTTATTTTTATGGCATAATCGATCGATTCCCTGGGTATTGAATTAGTGCGAACTATCTCGTTCCAGCTGCTCGATTTAAAAACGTCGCGACCAGGGCCGCCGTTATAAGCGGCAAGCGCCTTTGCAAGAAGGTCCGACGGCGTATCGCTGAATGTCTTCCATTCGGCGTTTGATTTGGCGAGCATTTCATTTATATAGTGAACGCCGGCTTTAAGATTTTGTTCGGGATCGTAGATATTTCCAGCCCAGTCGCAGTTGAACGGCATTATCTGCATGAATCCTACGGCGCCGACCGGCGACATTATGACTTTTCTATTCTTCCAGTGGTATTTTCCGGATTCCTGCATTAAAATCCCGTTAACGAGAGTTTCCTGTGAAAGCGCCTTGCCTGAAGCATCGGTAAGACCGGCGGGAATATTTTTTATTTCAGGAGCCGCGGCCGAAACCCATTTAGCAAAATTAGCATCGTCCTTTGAAATTACGCCCTGAGGATATTTAGCGAGAGCTTCCTTATACCACTTGGCCTGTTGTAAAAGGCTAGCCTTTGTACTTTCATCAAGCTGGCCGCTGGTATATTTTTTCCCGGCATTCCAACTTCCAAAATTAGCCGTCTGAAATACCGAAAGCGCTTTACCGTAATCCGTAAAACGGTCATAACCCAGACCGGATAATATTTTTGAAGCTATATCCGGCGTAATGCCGCTCGCGTCGGCGGGCAATTGTAACGTTTCAATAATATTGCGTTCACCCGTTGGTGAAGTCGCGGCAGCGGTCGATGATGACGCAGGCGTTGAAGATAGCGTAGTATTCGTCGCCAAAGGCGTACCTTTAGTGATGAAACTCGAATGGCAGTAGCCGATAGTTCCATCGGCGGTTTTAATCTTATACCAGCATCCGGAAACGCCGACTATTTTAACCTGCGCCCTGTCGGATAATTCCGACAATATAGGCTTATCGGTAGCGGGTCCGCTTCTCATTTTCAAATGGTAATTAGGCCCTATGTTAACGTATGCTGGCTCTTCACTCACGACGGATGAGTCAAGAGGTGTATCGGCGAGGGTTATAAAGGCTCCGTTGACCCATAATGGCCGTTTATAACCGATAACCTCGATCTTATACCAGCCGTCCTGCTTGTCAAGGATTATTACGCGGGTTCCGGAAGCGAGAGAACCTTCTATAGGATTATCGTATCCGGCGCCAATTCTCATGCACAGATTTTCATTGGAGGGCACGTTAACCGTTCCATAAACATTGGGCGTCGTTATCTTGGCCAATCCGGCTATATAGTAACCGTTAACCCATCCCTCGCGACCTTGATAATTAATTTTATACCAGCCGAGTTTTTCTTCGAGCGCCGTTATCTTAAAGCCTACGTTAAGTTTTCCTATAATTTCAAATTTAGTTCCGGGGCCGGCCCAGACGTTAATATATGATTCGGATGAAATATCAACCGTTCCTTCTTTTCCGCTAACCGCATTTTTCGAAATGTCGTCAGTTTTAAGCGATTGATTTAACTGAGTAACGCTTTCCGCAAAAGAATATGAAGGATTATAAACAACGAGCGATAAAGCCATGAAAATGCTGACGGATAAATATACCGGGAAATTTTTCTTACTCATTTAGATCACCCGCGTCTTTCATAAATTTATTTCAAAAACTTATTTTAACCTTAAAATTTATAAGATATAATGATTATACTATATTTTTTATGATAAAGTTTCTTTTTTTATGATAATATGTCAGTTTTTTTAATTCTTGCGTTTTATAACATAATCCGAAAGATCTGAAAGACTTTGTAAAGATTTAGCATTGGCGGCTTTTATTCCGCTTAAAGCCTCTTTCGCTTTTATAACATATTCCCCTGCCGTTTTGAGCGAATCCGAAATAGCGCCGCATTCAACCGCCGTTTTTTTAATTTCCTTGATAAAATCGCCGGTGATAGCATCTTTTGAAGAAATTATCTTTTTAAACCCATCCGCCGTTTTCTTAGGTATCTTTTGAAGCATCGCCAGCACGGGCAGGGTCACTTTCCCTTCAATCAGGTCTTTTCCTGAAGGTTTTCCTATAGTTTCGTCATCGGCGGCGAGATCGAAGACGTCATCGGCTATCTGAAAGGCCGTTCCGATATATAATCCGTATTTTTTCATGGCCGCGATCTGAGATTTTTTAGCGTCCGCGCAATAAGCGCCAAGTTCGGAACATTTAGAAATGAACTGCGCCGTTTTATTTTCGATGATGCTTATATAATTTTCTTTAGTTATGTCGGGATTATAATTATTAATATTCTGATATATCTCGCCTTCGCACATGCATTGCGCCGCGTCTAAAAGGCCTTTGCCTATATATGCGTCTTCATATTTGGAAACCTGTTTGAAGGCCTCGCAATATAAAAAATCGCCGAAAAGGACCGACACGGTATTTCCATATTTGCCGTTAAGCGACGCTTTTCCTCTTCTGATTGCGGCGTTATCTATAATATCATCGTGTATCAGCGTTGCGGTATGAATGAATTCAATGCTCGCGGCGACATTAATGGCTTTTGACATCGCTTTTTTAAAGACTGACGCCGAGAGCAGTACAAGCGCGGGCCTGAGTCTCTTCCCTTTTCCTTCAAAAAGATAAGAGCCTATTTCATTGATTATATCGTATTTAGAATCAATCGATCGCCTCAGGTGCTGTTCTACCTTTTCAAGCTCCCTGGCGACGGGTTTGACTATTTCCAGAAGATTAATTTTTTCCACCCCGCTAATAATTAATTAAAATCAAATAATAAAAGAAACCGCTTATCAGTTGAACATTTTACATCATTAATACCTTTTTTTCAAGATTTTTTTGTGTGAAATATTATGTTATAAATTTTATTGAAAAAATATATTGAAAAAATTGTATAAGATGTGATAGAATAATCTGGCATTAGGTTTGAATTAAATTATTATGGAGGTTTTTCTTGAAGAAAAATGTTTTTTGCGTAACGACGGGTCATGAAGGAATAGTCGCGGACAGATTTAAAGAAATAAACAATATAATTAAAAAAAACGCGACGGTTTCATTGAAAAAAGTTGTGAAAGGCATAGCCGATGTTTCAATGGGCGCCTGGTATAACTACTTTTCGAAAGGCGCTCTGCGCGGAAAAGTATCCAATGTTACAGTCGAGGTTCTGAAGAATTTTTTTGGATTACCTGAAGATTTATTTGCCGGCAAGGGTGAATTCACGAATGAACAGCGTGAATTAATTGCCTCAAAGATCAAGGAAACATTCGGCAGCGGGCCGAGAGCTCCAAGAGGCAGAAAACCGAATAAAGAATCGGCTCTTAAAGTAAAAGCTCCAAAAAAAGCTAAAATCGCTAAAATTGTCAAACCTAAAAAAATTAAAGCGGCTAAGACCGCTAAACCTAAAAAAACAAAAGCTCCAAAAGCAATTAAAATAGCCAAACCCGAAAAAATTAAAGCGACAAGAGGCAGAAAACCCGGAACAACGGTAAAAGCGCTTCCGATCGAAGGCGGCCTCAAAGCGGTAGCGGCTCAGATCGACAATATAAAAGATCTTAAACATTTAAAAAGCATGTCGGCTATATTAACAAAATTATCGACCATCGCTCAGAAAAAAATGGAACTTCTTGAAGCGATGAATACTATATAAGTTGAAAGTTTAGAGTGGGTCGCCTTTCACCATCCATGGTTTCGGCGACACCCGGAACGTCGTGTTCCTTGAGAACTAAAGAAATTTTTTTTCTTCTCAAAACACTAACTCTTCACTATACAAAAAAACGCCTGGAATTTTAAGTTCCGGGCGTTTTTTATTTATTGTTTTATTCGTTTTTTACGGGTCTTGGATTTTATTTGTAAGGCGTGATATTCTTGATACCTTCGATTATGTTTATCTTCATTTCTATATTTTTAATATAGTGGCCGACTTCTTCGTAGTGAGGATCGGCTTCGGATATTTTTCTGAAACAGGACACGGCATTCTGATACTCGCCCATACGCTCTAAAATTTTAGCGAGCGTATAGAGATATTGAGGATTCAGGGGTTCGAGAGCTACGGCCTGCTGATAATATTCACGGGCTTTGTCAAGCATATTCTTTTCTTCGAATACTTTTCCCGTTTGATAATAAAGGCTTCCCGTGTTTTTAATATCCTTGTATGGTATCATAAGCGTTTCGAGCTTCAATCCGCATGAATCGCAAAACTGGGAGCCCACGCGCGAAATGTTTCCGCAGCTTCCGCATTTGAATCTGTTTTTAATGACCTTCACGCGGGCCTGGCGGAGTATTTCGTCTTCAAGAGTATAGCCTTTCATTACTTCATCTACTACCGTATCGTCGTCATGATCCTTCGAACGAACGTATTCGACGACCTCGTGAAGCCTGGTATTATATTTTTCACCGATAGTCGCGATAGGATGAACCTTGACCGTTTTAAGAGATGTTTTAAGCATTTCATAAACGGAATCCACTTTGAGTTTGAAATTTGACACGTCACCGTTATTGAAAAGCACGTATGCCGCCTGAAAATCGTCTATTATCTGAATGACATGGCTTACGAGTATTTTAAAGTCCGAATAGTTTTCCTTTACATGACTGTCTGAAACGGTCTTTAAATAATTGATCTTTTCTTTCAGTTTTTCGTTTTCTTCAACAAAAGCGGTTATCTTGGTATCGCCTTCTTCGAGCTTTTTAAGTTTATCTAAAAGTTTTTCATTTTCCTTCTGCTTATCGTCTATCGTTCTGGACATGTCATGACTGATGCCGTTTAAAAGATCAAGCATTTTCGACGATTCTTCGGGAAGATATTTTCCGCCTTTAATATGTTTTTCAAGTATCTTGGAGGCGGTGCCGTGAACGTCAGCCGGGCCGCCATCCGAAAGTTCGGCATGTTTAAGTTTTATTTCGTTGGAGCGCAATTCTTCCTTGAGCTTAGAGGAAGTCTCGAGCTCGTTTTCGAGCTTGAACTTAATGTCGTTAACTTCTTCACTTTCAGCTTTAAGAGCGTCTTCGAGCTTTACTATTTCAAGCCTGAGCGATTCGACGAGCCCGCCGTCTATGGCCTGAACTTCAGTCGAAGAGGCCATTTTTGATTGGGTTTCGGAAAGAATCTCATTCTGTTTTTTCAGGGCTGAAATTTCTTTTTTAAGTTCCGATTTAGACTGTTCTGATTCCTCGTTAGCTCTTTTCAAAGCCATAACCTCGGAATCCCTGGCCGAAATTTCCTCGTTAAGTTTTTTTATTTCACTTTCGAGGTTCGATAAAATAGCGGACTGTTCGCCGCCTTCTCCGCCAGTTTCTTTTTGTTTCTTGAGCTGGGCCTGAAGCAGCCTGATAAGGTTGTCCTTTTGAACAAGCTGCTGTTGGGCTTTTTTAAGGTGCTCGCCGAGATTTCCTTCGGAGGCGCCTTTTAAGTTTATGTTTTCGGAATCTGTCATCGATTTCACTCCCTGACGCCAAATAAAAACATCGGATTAGAATATATCATAACATATAATTAAAATCAAGTAATTTTTTCTTTTTTGTCAAGTTAAAGTTAAAATGTCCGGTTATTATTTAAGTAGAAATGTCCGGTT
>CAZJFS010000009.1:36781-49291 GCA_964545075.1 uncultured bacterium | reverse complement strand
TCCGGCGAATTCGCCGACATCACCAGGCGCATGAGCGAAGGCGGCGAAGGCTATAAAACATTGAAGTGCGCTGTCGGGCCCTTCATTTTAAGAAGATTGAAAACCGATCTCGTATCCGCGATCAAAAAAACACTGGAACCGGGTGCGGCGGGGATCGAAAGAAAAGGACTGATACTGTCTTCGCTTATGAAATTCAAACAGATATGCAATCATCCAGACCATAAAGATATTAGATGTGTGTAATTGATATATTATCCTAATTACGGTCAGTTTCCAAAATACGTTACCGTGAAGGAGAAAAAGGCCGAGTCCGCTAAAGATCTCGCGAAGTTAAGAAAGAAAGACCCGGCGATAAAGCCGGTTATATTGTTTAACGGAAAACTTGCGACTTCATGGTGTGGCAAGGCCTGGAACAGAAATCTGGAAAGTTATTCCGATCGCTCGGCGAACTGGTCGAAGGTCGTTTCCCTCAGGAGCTTTCAGGTTTATTCACCGCCAGCGTAGGCGGACTGTTTCCTTCCCCGCGCGAGATAAGTTTCGATTGCAGCTGCCCCGATTACGCCTATATGTGCAAGCATGTGGCGGCCGTCCTGTACGGCGTAGGATCGCGCCTCGATAAAGACCCGTCGCTGTTTTTTACGCTACGTAAGATCGACGTCGAATCGCTTGTTTCGGAAGCCGCCTCCAAAAAGTCAGACGTTATGCTTGAAAGCGCTAAAACAAAGAGCGGCCGCGTCATCCATGATATCGATATTTCAGACGCGTTCGGTATCGAGCTCGCCTCTTCGCCTAATGAGAATATTACGGCAATATCAGAAAATTCGAATATTTCTTCCGCTTATCCTCCAGCTTCCGTTAAAATTGGTGAAACCGTACCGGAAAAACCAAAGGCCGGCAAGATGCCGTCGAAAAAACTTTTAAAGTCCCGTAAAAAAATCAGTGAAAAACCGCTTTTTGACCATTTCTTTTTCCATGAAGTAGCTTTCTTCGTATTTATTACCGGGATTATCAATTCTGACTATTTTAAATCCGCATTTGTTAACGTAAAAATTATGATTGCGCTTTGAAAAACCCGGAGTTTCCGTTCTCCAGATAACAGTTTCCGGATATTCGGATTCAACGAATTTCCATACCGCCGTTCCGAGCCCTTTATCCTGCAAATCCGCGTCGATAAACATATTTCCAAGGAAATTCTCGTTGTTTTTGTTGATCCAGAGTATAACGACGCCGATAGGTTTTTCGTCTTTGGATATTTTAAACGCCCGGCTGTCTTTATGAAGCGCCCATTTTCTTAAAAAATTTCCGTCGTCATATCCGTCGGGGCCGCCATGTTCTTCGTTCAAGTGTCTTTTCGCGTCTTCATCAAACGCTCTCTTCATAACGGGCGCCAATAATTCAACATCTTGCTCTTCAAAATTATCAAATTGCAGGCCGCTGAATAGTTTCATTTTATCCTCCCGTATGCCGCGCTATTGAGCCCTTTCGATAAAGTATGTCGTCATCGGGCCCTTTCCTTTTATCTCGACTTCGCCGCGCTTTTCGCATTTGTATTTATCCTTGACGAGTTTATACGTTTCGTGCGAAATATTCACTTTTCCCGGCAGACTGTTGGATTCCATGCGGCTGGCTATATTAACCGAGTCGCCCCAGATATCGTAGACGAAGCGCTTGCGGCCTATTACGCCGGCAATGACGGGGCCTGAATGAATCCCTATGCGTATTTCAAGGGGCAGGTTCGCGCCTTCCTTTGAGCGGTCGATGATATAATCCCTCATCGCGAGGGCCATTTCAACGGCGTCGAACGGGTTCGTCTCGTTCGATTCGGGAAGGCCGCCGACGGCCATATACGCGTCGCCGATAGTTTTTATTTTTTCGATATTAAATTTTGTGCAGAGATCGTCGAAATAAGCGAATATCTCGTTTAATTCCCTGACGAGTTTTATCGGGGTGGTGCTTTCGGACATCGTCGTAAAACCCTTGAAGTCAGTGAATATGATCGTTACCATCGCGTGCTCTTTAGCGATAACCTGATCGGGGTTTTCCTTGAGTTGATCCGCGATCTTTCCTGGCAGGATATTTTTTATGAGGTTTTCGCTTTTTTCTTTTTCACGCTCGAGCATGTTCTTCGATTCGGCGAGTTCGGAGGTCCTCTGTTCGACCTTGCGCTCGAGGCCGTCGTTTATCATTTCAAGGCCTTCCAGCGTTTCCGCGAGTTTTGCGGCCATAACGTTAGACGCTTCACATATTATTCCGAATTCGCCCGGAACGTCGGCATTCATCGGCTCCCTGAATCTGCCTTCGCCGAAGCGTTTCAGGCCTTCGACGATCTTGTTTATCGGGGCGATGATATATTTGCGGCTCAATGCCAGAAGCAGGAAGATAAGGGCTATCATGATGCCCGAGAGGACATAAATGATAAAATTGAAATTTTTGTCGAACGATTCCGCCGTGCGGGCCGAGATCATGCTTATCGTATCGCGGTGCTTTTGATCGATGCTCTTTACCGTGTTCATGAATTCGTTAATGTAGGTGGCGTATTCGACTACGATATCGATTCCGTTGAATTTTCCCCAGTATTGATACGCGTATTTATTTTTATAATCCGCGGGTATCGACGAGTCTTTGAATGTGGCGGTTTGCTCATAGTAAATTCCGCCGGATTCCTTGTTGACCCAGTGGCTTATGAATTTCTCGGTTTGCTGCTTGGCGCGGTCTTCGGGGCTGAGTTTTTTTACGAGCTCGAAGATATCGGCGCCGATAATTTCCTTTTTGTTATGCGAAACGAGCACCAGTCTTGGAATGTCATAAACCGATACAGTTACGTAAGAAAATTTAGCCTGAGAATTTTTTAAATTATAAATTTGCTGATATTCGGCGTTGTTTATACAGAAATCGATGAGCCTTCGCGCGTCCTTTAAATCTTTTAAATCCTTAAGCTCATCGCGGCTTTTAAGAAACGCCAGCTGTTCGAAAAAGATCTTTTGGGTATGAAGCATTACCGCCTGTTCGCAAAGCTGAGTAAGATTACTATTAACGGTGTTTTTTACGTCGCTGATATTTTTGCAGGCTATGTTCGTCGCGTCTTTTTCAAGATCTGAATAAGATTTTTTAATCAGGTAAAAATTAGTTCCGGAAACGGTTAAAAAATGAGCAGCAAAAGCATTACTATTTTAAAATAAAGCTTTTGATAAAACTTGAGTTTGCCGTTGCCGGTTTGATCATTCATGTGAAAAATATAACAAAATTAATGTGAATTGTCAAATTTAACGTTTTCCGCCCTGAGCCTGGATGGCAAAGAGCGGAAAAGCATACTTAGGGAATAAACTTATTTAACCTTTAAAACCAGCGTATCGTTTCTATAGCTAATGCCGTCGTAGCCGCCGGTTATGAATATTCTGCCGTTGTGTAAGAGTGAGGCGCGGCCGTTGGCGGGGACAATGCGTTTATCGTCATTTTTGGCGAATGGAATATTGCGCCAGTCCGCAGCGTTATCGGAGAACCATATATCGTTTAAGGTGTCGTCGTTATCGCCGCCGATAAGCCAGAGCTTTTTATCCATGACGATGACGGCATGGTGCTGTCTTGGCTCGAAGGGCGAATTTATCGGAAGTTTCTGCCAGTCGGTGCCGTTGGCGGATGACCATATATCGTTTAAGTATTTGGTTCCATCGTAGCCGCCGACGATATAGAGTTTATCGTTGAAAACGAAAACCGCGTGGCCGGTGCGCGGCGTGAAAGCTGTTTCCGAGGTGGCTTCGGCCCAATTGGCGCCGTCGTATGAGAACCATATATCGTTTTTATAACCTGCGCCGAATCCGCCGATAACCCACATTCGATTTTTAAAGACGACGGCGGCGTGAGATGTGCGCGGCGTAAATCTCACGCTTTCAGTTGAATCTTTTGTGTTTTCTATCCAATTGGCGCCGTCGGCGGATGACCAGACGTCGTTTTTAGCGGTGCCGTTGAATCCGCCGATGATCCACATTCGATCTTTATAAACGAGACCGGCGTGGGAATGCCTGGCGGCGAAGGCGATGCCGGATTCAGAGGCCCAATTGGCGCCGTCCGGGGAAGAGAATAGTTCGCTTTTAAAGTTGGGGTTGCCGGCCCATCCGCCGATGATCCAGATCTTATTTTTGAATGAGAGGGCGACGTGCGAGGCGCGCGCGGAGTAAGCCGTGGATGCCGCCGCCGTCAGATCGCCGGATTCGCCGGTCGAAGCCGAGAGAACGTCCGGAGCGTTGGAAATGTTGAATCTTTTTGATTTATCAGGGCATCCGCGGCCGATGGAGTTATACGGGATTATTTTGATGATCGCGCCGGCGTGGTCGGACATTGTGTCGAGAATGGAATCCCATTGCATTTTGCGGTTCCTGCCGACCGGGACGCCGGCGGTGTCGCCGCTAATATTGAAGGTGCGCTCAAAGGTCCGGCCGGCGTCAAAAGAGAAATAAACTTCGACGCTTGTGGCTTCGTTATTATACGCTTCGAGGTTATAATTGATCTTGACGAGGCCGTTGGCTGAGATATCGCCGATGACGACGTTTGAGACGGAAGCAAAACGGCTGTTATCGAGGGTTAATGCCGGGAGAGAGAAAGGCTCGCCGTATTCGACGCCGTCTTCAGGAATGAGCTTGATGATGACTGCGTCTTTTTTATCGTTGATATCGGCGGCGGAGTTCCAGGTCACTAAGTGCGAGGCGCCGGGCTGAATGTTTTTGATATCGCCGGTCAGATTTTCCGTTTTGGTGAAGGTCTTGCCGGAGTCGACCGAATAGAGGACCTCAATGGTACAGTTGTTTTTATCGATATCGGCGAGGTCATATTTAATGGCGATATCGCCTGATGCGCCGGTAAGCATTGCGTTTGAAATGGCTGGGCGATTGTTGTTGTTGACCGGAAATGGTTTTGTGAAGCCGTCGATGCCATTGATATTGCCGTCGTTGGGCGTGACTCTGACGATGACGTTATCGTATTTCGTATTGAAGTCTTTTTTCGAGTACCAGAGGATTGTTTTAGCGCGGCCTGAGGTCATCTTATCGATATCGCCCGTGACATTGACTGTTTTGACATAATTCGCGCCGTTATCGGGCGAGTACCAGACCCTTATGGAATTGGTTCCGTTTTCTTTATCTTCGAGATCGTATTTAATGACGATCTCATTTGATGAGCCGGCGGCCGTGACGTTTGAGATGACGGGCAGCTGGCGGTTGCCGACGAGGATGGTGCCGGAGAAGGCAGGGGCGCCGTATTCGAAGCCGTCGTTTGCAATTATTTTGAGTTTAACCTTAGGCTGGTTGGTTTTAAAATCAAATTGCGATTTCCATTTAATAATTCGACGCAGTCCCGGTTTCAGAGTTTTTTCGCGGCCGGGTCTGGGGGATGAGGCGGCGTCTTCACGGCAATCGATATGAGCGGTCCTGACATAGTTTTCTCCATCGTCGAGTGAATAATATAGTTCCATGAAGCATTCGTTATCGTCGGGGTCTTCGAGGTCGAATGCGAGCGTGATTTCGTTGGACGCGCCGGATGTTTCGACGTTAAAGACGGCGGGGGCGCGGTTGTTTTTAAGGTAGAAAGGCGAGGAAACGACGGGAGATCCGGCCGAAATTGCGCTGTAAGGAACGATCTTGATTCTGGTATATTGAGCATTTCCGGCTACGTCCGCGCGCGAGCTCCATTTTATGACGCGGTTGGTTTCGGGGGTTATATTGATCATATCGCCTTTTATGTGTTCTGTTTTGGTGAAAGTGGCGCCGTTATCGATTGAAAAATAAACTTCGATCGTGGCGTTGTCTTTTTCGGCGTCGGAAAGATCGTATTTTAATATGATTTCGTCAGAGGCGCCGGAATAATTAATGTTTGTAACTACGGGCGGGAGGTTGTTATAAACCGGAAAGATTTTCGAGGAAGCTTCGCGTCCTGATCCGGCGGCGTCGGCCGGGACGAGTCTGACAATGACTTCCGGCCTGTTATCGGTAAAGTCGAAGCGCGAGTACCAGAATATCGTTTTACCGCGGCCCGGAACGATGCCCTTGAGATTGCCCGAGGCGTTATTCGGTTTCGTGAAACTTTTGCCGCCGTCGGTCGAATATAATATTTCGACGGTGCAGGCGTTATTTTCTTTATCATCGAGATCGTATTTTACCTTGATCTCGTTTGAATCGCCTATGATGTCGATGTTTGAGACGGCGGGGCGAAAGTGGTTATTCTTAAGTTCGATAACGGCCGAATATCCTGACTGCCCGGCGTCGATGCCGTCGTTAGGCGAAAGGCGCAGGCGGCCGGTTTTAATATTTTCGGCGCAGTCTTTTGCCGAGCTCCATTTGATCATTTTTTCCCTGCCGGGCGTTATTTTTAAAATGTCGCCGGTCACATTTTCGGTTTTTTTGTAGTTCTTTCCGAGATCGATCGAATAATAAACATCGATCTTGCAGGGATCGCCGTCTTCGTCGGTGAGATCGCATTTGACCGAGACCTCGCCCGACGATTCTGAAACGGAAACGTTGGATATTATAGGAGAGTGGTTGTTATTTAAGAAGAATTTAGCGGAGACGGCGGGCGCGCTTTTTTCAAATCCGTCGTATGAAACAAGTTTCACTGTGGCGTTTGGAAAACATCCGTTTTTTATATCGGCGCGGGAGTTCCAGCGTATGATCTTGTTTTTCCCCGTGCCTGCGTGTACAACGTCGCCGGAGATCGCGGAGGTTTTGCGATAAGTGGCGCCGCCGTCGGTCGAGTAATTGAGTTCGATCGCGCATTCGTCGCTGTCGATGTCAAAAAGGTCGTATTTTATAAGGATCTCGCCGGACGTTCCGGAAATTTGAGTGATCGCCGTCTCGGGCGGCGTGTTGAGTTTCATTAAAATGCCGTTGAGCGAATATCCGTAATCGTCCGTTGATATGTTTATGATCTTTTCTTTTTTTGGCCCGTTCTCAACCGCCGCAGTCAGCATGTATCTATCGCTCGTAAGAGGTCCCTTGAATGTGAAGGACCCGTCGCCGCCGGCCTTAGCGGTTTTATTTCCGGGGATTAAGAGCAGTTTGATATCGGCAAAATCGTTTATGGTTTTGTCCGCGGTTTTTTTTGCGTTTATTTCCAGATCTTTATCCCGACCATTTGCGTCAGTTTTCATCTTTGGCATTTCGAAGAAGAATCCCGTCCTGATCAAAGTTACTCCGCCGGCGTGTGAGTTTGCGACTTTTCCAATGATCGATGAAAGGCTTCGCGCGCCTTTTTCGGCTTTTTTCATTTGTTTTCGGACGTTTTCTTTAACTTTTGCGAGGTCCGTCTCCTGCTTATAGGATGCGCCTTCTTTCGTCAGAAATTTAAATTTCGAATCGGCGCCGGCATATATTTTGACGAGATTGATTTTTCCTTTTTTTATGGAGATCTCGGCCGTTTCTATTTTAAAATTGCCCGCTTTTGAATTATCAGGGCTTTTGATTTCGATTATTGCCGCGCACTTTTCTTCCGTCAGCGCCATATCCACGCAAAAAAATCCGCTCTGGTCCGTGCCGGTTGAGAATTTTCGGCCTTTCACGAAGACGGATACCTCGCAGGTCCGATTTAAAAGGAGGTCTTTCAGAGCCGGTATGTGGAAGAAACGGTTCCGGTATGAGTCGTCGAATATGACGCCCGCTATTGCCGCATTATTTTTGGCGAGTTTTTTTGCCGCCTTTTTTTTGTTTTCTTCTTTCTCTTTTTTTATTGCCTCGTCTTTTTTAAGTTTTTCAGCCTTTTTTTCAGCCGCCGCTTTTTCTTTTTTTAATTTTTCAGCATTCTTATTGTTGAGTTCCGTTATCTTTTTTGATTCGACCCGTGCCTTGTTATCATCTTCAGCCTTTTTTTTATTTAATTGATTTTCAGTTGTGCCGGCTTTTATTTCGTTTTCCGGTTTCGCATTATCGTTTGGCCTGACTTTCGGCAGCGGTTTTATTTCAGCTCCGGCGGGTTGCGCAACTTTTTCCTGTCCGGATGCCCGGTTGAGAACCGCTGGATGTAAGAGTGATATATTTATAAATAATATTATTATCAGGGCCGGTATAAAGCCGACCCAAAAACTCTCGTTATTATTATTGAGAGTCGAGGCGGGCAAAGAATTCCGGGATATATTTAACATTTTAATTTCCTTTCATTTTTGTGCCCTGAAATCAGGCGGGCGATAAATTAATTTCAATTTATCAGAAATTCATGAAAATTGCAAGAAAATAATGCGTTTAGAAGAATTCAAAACGGAGTTTTTTCGGCCTGAAATTTGACAAAACTTACTTTGTATTGTATAATTTATTCAACAGCATGAAATTATTATTATTTTTTGTTGTGACCGGCAGAAATGCCGTTGTGTCCGTAGTTCTTTCATGACATTCTGGCGCTCGCCTCATTAGCGGCCGCCGGCAAAGTTGTGTCAGGAAAGAAAGAGACAATGAAATCTAAATTTAGTATAGGGGGTGTAGTAGTGAAATTACAAAGAATCGCCATCCTGGTTTGTATGGCTATATTGATTTGTTCTTTGAACTCTAATTTCGCTTTTTCGAAAGATGATATAATTGTAGGTAAAGTATCTCTTATTAGTGGTGAAGCCCAGATCTGCAAGGCGGATCAGACAGAATGGGTAAAATTGAATCCAAGTGAACCAATCAATGTCGCTGATAGAATCAAGCTCGGAAACGGATCAAAACTCGAAGTATGCTATGTCGATGGAAACATTTTAAGGGTCGGCCCCAACAGTGAACTCGAATTCGCCCTTGAAACCGTAAAACTTTTTAACGGTCAGACATGGTTTAGAATCGTAAAAGTCGGATCGAAATTCGAAGTCGTAGCTCCTACTTTTGTAGCCGGCGTTCGCGGAACCGTTTTTTCGGTAAAAGTTGATAAAACGAATAAAAAAGACACAGGCGCCGTAAAAGTATGGAAAGGCACCGTTGAAACCAAGGCCGCCAATAAATCCACGATGCTCACGGAAGGCCTCCAGGCTCAGGTAGAAGGCACAACGATATCCGAACCTTCGACATTCGACGTAAGACTCGCCAGCGAATTTTCAGAGAACGAGTGGCAGGCTTCAAACGAAAAGAGCGCATACGCAAGGTATATCGACCTTCTTTTCGCCGGAATCGATCAGCAGGAAGCCAGCACGAACCCTGAAATGAAAAAACAACTTCAGATCCGCAAAAAGTTGCCCGAAGTATCCGAAGCTTACAACACCTACAAAAATTTCTCGGACATGAAAGCGATCGAAAACATATCAGAATAATAAAAACATAGCTGAATAAATCCAGGAATAAAAAAAGAAGGTCCTCCGCTCTTATCGAGTTCGAAGGACCTTCTTTTTTGCGCATGGCACGGGGCCGGCCATTGATTATTTTTAGAAATTAGGTTATAATTCTCACGCTAAAAAAAACGAGAAAATTTAAAAGGCGGGATCAGGCTTTGTTTAAAAGATCGATAATTATTTTTATGATAGCTGTTCTAACGATGCTTCCGGCGGCCGGTCCCGCGCGCGCGGCGCAACAGGCCAAAAAAACTCCGGCCGCCGAAAACAAAAGTAAAGATAAAACTAAAAATAGCGAAGAAAAGAAGAATGCTGAAGTTAAAAAATCGAACGAGAAAAAAAATAAAGAACTTGAATTTTTAAAGTTCATTCCCGCCGAATTCCAGTTCGTCGCGCGCGTCAACGTTCAGGCGTTTTTAGCCGAAGTTTCCGAAAAATCCTTCAGTGAATGTATAAATATTATATTCGGAAAGAAAAATTCGGGGAATGTCAAAACGCTCGATATCACATTTTCACCCGAAAAATCAAAAGATCAGACGTTTAATTTTATATGCGTCGCTGGCGGCGATATTGATTTTAAGGAAATGCTGGAGACCATCAAAAATTATCCGGAAGTTAAAATAGGCGAACACGAAGGGTATCAGGCTTTCAGATATTATAACCTCGCTGGATTGATATGTAACGGCCGCGTTATATTCGGTACGGCCGCGAGCCTTAAAAAGGTCGTTGAAATAGTTAAAACCGGGAAAGGCTCGCTCTATGACGATTCAGAATTCGCCTTGAAATGCGAAAGCGCGATATCTAAATCCAAACTTAAAAATTGCGCCGCAACCGGCGCTATCGGGAGCGAGTTTTTAAAAAAAGCGCTGGCGGAACATGATATAACATATAAAAATGGACTTTTGGCGACAAAAATGCTTTATTTTACGTTTTCGGAAAAAAAGGTGGAGATCATCTTAAACCAGGATTCATCGGAAACCGCGTTAAAACTTTCAAACGAACTCGCGGAACAGTTTCAGCGCTCCGCGGGGGAAACCGTCGAAGCGCTCGGAGAAGTGGACCTTATAGAGGCCGAAAGTAAAAACAAGCGCGAACAAAAGATGATGGCGGGGGAACTGGCTTTTACCAGAAGACTTTTGAACCTGACCGTGGAATTTAACAAAAACGGAAATTTTAAAACATCCGACCGCGACATATTCGTAAGCGTGAATTTTAAAGAAAATATTCTAAAATCGATATATTCTGTCGTAATCAGCCATCCGAATTCGTGGGGCGCGATATTCGAATATTTCATCTCGCCCGCGATCACATGCAAAAAATATGAAAAGATACTTGAAAACGCGGCGCTTATTTATCTCGCGAAACATAAGGACGCCAGAACTTCCGTTTCGGAAGAGGTATTATATACCGAAGGCTTTATAAATAATTTTTATAAATGCCCGGCCGGCGATAAATTTGAGATATCCGTCGATGAAAAAGGGAAGATATCGGTCAAATGTCCGGTGCATGCCGGCTCTGATAAATAATATAGCAGTTTATTCGTTTAAGGCGATCACGCGTTCTTTTAAAATTTTCGAATCCCAGATTTTTACGCCGCGGTCCATGATTTCGATGACCTTGAAAAGACCTGATTCCGCTTCTTCTCCGTTGGCCATTTCGTAATATTTATCATTAAACGATATTACGGCGAATCTTCTGATGTCGGTGCCGACGATGAAGGTGACTTTCAGCGGAAGCGGCTGGACGGGCGGCGGTTCGTCTTTTTTTTCGCGGCGATCGATGTTTATTTCAGGATCTTTTACAGCCGGCGGCGGCACGACGAGAGTTTTGAACGGGTCTTTGTCCTTCACTTTAGGCTCGAAGTCTTTTTCGGTCTCGTTCGCCGGAACGGCCGCTTTCAGTGAATCGGCCGAGGGGCGTTGGTCATCGGAAGGCTGGCTTTGAGCTGAAACCGGATACGCGGAAAAACATAAAAAAGCGGAAAGAACCAAAGTTAAGACCATCTTTCTTTTTTTCATAAATGCTCCTTAAAATTATCGTTAATTAATAAACAGGCTTTCATGTGTTTTTTTGGAGAACCCCGTTCTCTCGTTCATGCGGGCTACATATAGATTATATATAATTGACGAAGGCTTTGTCAATATTTAATTGTTTTATGATAACGATAATAGCGGCCGGGTTCAAGCGCCTGAAGACGGGTCGCGGTCCGTCGGATGATTGCGCTCCGCCAGCGGTTATCGTATTTGAACGGGGCTCGTCTTTAAAAAACTTGACTTTTTTAATATAATGGAGTAAAGTAAAATTATGAGTAGCTCAGGGAGGTGTTAATTATGTGTAAATCCTGTGGATGCAGCTCGAAAAAAGAAGCCCCTAAAAAAGACACGAAGAAAAAATAGCGGTTCGCGATCGATAATGATAAAATTTTAAAAAATCGAAAAGCCGCCCGTAGTGGTGATTTTTCGATTTTCGTTTATAAGGACCATAATTTATGAGTTTTGACGCGCTTTCCCTTAAAATTCTAACCCTTGAATCGTCCGGTGAGATCATAGGACGCACGGTCGATAAAATATCCGAGAACCGTGAAAAGGAATTCGCGTTCATATTAAGAAATGAATATTCGAATTCGATATTATATATTTCGATAAATCCTAATTTTCCGGTTTATTTCCATTCGAACGATATGGGAATGAATCTTTTCAACTTCAATTCAAATTTTTCGATGATACTGAAAAAATATCTCTGCGGCGCAAGGATCACGGGTATCGAAACGCTTTACGCCGACCGCATACTCGTCTTGAAATTTTTGAAAAAGGACGCTTTTTCAGAAAAGTTCTACGGCGTAGTTTTCGAGTTTATGGGAAAGCACAGCAACGCCTTCATTTATTCGGGAGACGGAAAGCCTGGTGCTCTTTCGCATAACGACGTCATAGGTTTTTGCCATCCGTCCGAAAATCTCTGCGAATATATATCGGCGCCCCAAAAGACCGACATAAGGACCATAGCGCGTCAAAACCCGAAAATAGACGTTAACGGAGAAACCTCTTCCGCGCTTATAAAAACCTATACTGGCTTGTCGCCGAAGCTTTGCGGGTTCATAAAGACGTCCGAAGATCTTACGGCCGTATCCGAATTGTTTTCAGTAGACTCGAAGGCCGGGCTCGACGCGCTGATATCTAAAAAAGACGAATATCCAATATTTAAATATTATAATATAGGAATTTATACTCAAATAAAGAGCC
>CAZJFS010000009.1:0-36681 GCA_964545075.1 uncultured bacterium | reverse complement strand
CGGCGGCGCCGCCCAAGCCATACGTCTATCCTTTTTACGCGCCTGACGGATCCGCGGAAAGCCGGCCACCGGTTTTTTACGGCAGCCTGAACGAGGCTTATTACAAATTTTATAACGGATACAATATCGGGATAACCGCTTTTTACGTGGAGCAAAAACTTCTGCGCCTGCTCGACATAGCCATGAAAAAACTTTCCGTGTTCAGGGGCGAGGCTGAAATATCAAGGGATTTCGAGAAACATTCGGAGTACGGAAAGCTTCTGATCTCTTATATTTCATCCGGCGCGAACGAAAAAACATCCGTCGGCCGCGACAGTATAGACGTCTACGGAGTTCCGGTCCCGGTGGATAAGAAATTGAGCGCGTCCGTAAACGCTCAGAAACACTTTAAAATGAACAAGAAGCTTCGCGCGAAATTCCGCCGCGCCCGGAAAGCGGTCGCGGGATATGAAAATATCGTAAATGAAATAAACGGATGCATAAAGCTTTTGAATGAAAATTCGCATGAAAATATTCCCGAAATAGAGCGTTCAGTCAGAAAAATCGTGCCTGAATTAATAAGCGAGAGGTCGAATCAGAAGAAATTTCTCGTTCAATTCGACGGAAGCGTTAAAACTTTCACGGCGCAGTTCTCGGGGCATAAAAAGAAAACGAAAAAAAATGAAACGGAGCCCGAGGTTCATGAAAATAATAAAAACTACAGGCTTTTTACAAGCGAGAACGGCTTTTTGATCTATGTCGGAAGATCCGATACGGGAAACGACCATATACTTTCAAAAGTCGCGCTGCCGGAAGATTACTGGCTGCATGTAAAGGATTTTCGCGGCTCGTCGGTCATAGTGAAAGCGCCTAAGAACGCCGAAGTTTCCGCGGTCGAAGCCGCGCTTGCCGAAGCGGCGCTATATGCCGCTCATTACTCCGAAGGCCGTAACGCCACTAAAATATTCGTTTCGTGCGCGAAGCGAAAGTACGTTAAAAAGATAAAACGGGTCGCCGGAAAGGTCACATTCATAAATGAAACGACCATTCTGGTGGACGTATCCATGCTCGAAAAAAAGTTCAGTGAGCGTTAAAAACTATATTCAGGATAAAATTGCATTCTTCGTCAGGCCTCATCTGCAACGGGTAGGTAAGCTCTATGCCGAACGAATGAAAAAGCACCGAAGTGTTCGCCGTCTGAGGAAACACCCGCGCGCCCGTCATGTAAATATAACTGTTGTTAAGCCTGTTGACGACGCCTATGCCCGAACTTCCTATTTCATAACTCTTTTCAGCCTCGAGCGCGCGGTCGTCGGTGAAAAATCCGAGCACCGGCTTTCCATATTTTATGACGGACAGATAATCCGGCGCGAACGCGAATTTGGATATCAGATCGAATGAGATATCGTAGATGCCGGTGTTTTTTATATTATAGCGCAGAACGAAGGTATTGTTATATAAAGAAGCGCTTTTGACGATCTTCAGCTTATGGTCCGACATTAAGAATTGAGCGCCTACGAGTATGGACTGCGACGGCCTGTAATCGTATTTTATTCTCGCGGCGGGGCCTTCCTGTCCCGCCACGCGGTAGTAATCGGCGCAGCATAACTGATCGGGAATTGACGCTTTTCTTGAATAATCGGCGCAGGCCGGTATCGAACTTATAGCCTCCGCGCCGGTTGCGAGGTTTATGAAGCTTTCCATCTCGCCGCGTTCATTCATAAGTACGAATATTCTATCGTTTACGAATATTATCTCGTCCTTCTTATCGCCGTTGATATCTGAAACATAAACGCCCTTGGTTTTTAAGCGCATTTCGTTTATATATCCGAGATGAGCGCCGGGCCGGTTGAAATTATTATGGCACTGCCGGAGTTTTCCGGCCTCGTCGGGGGCGCCGAAGGAATATTGATAAAAAAGTCCTATTACCTTCGACAATTCTATCATCGGGTTATACGCTATTTTTTCGCGTTCGGTCCTTAAAAGAGTTGAAAAAACCCTCTGGAAGCTTTGGACCTTCGTCATGAAATTTTTAAGCGCTTCCATCTTCTCGTTCGAGCCCGGTATCGATGAAAATTTTTCGAGCAGGTCCGGGTATTCATACGTTGAGTAACGTCTGAAATCAGAGGAACAGATGATCTGGTTCTTGTTTTCATAGAGCATCTGGCTTCTTTCCGAATACCATTTTTCATAGAGGTTTATGCTGATATGCTCGCATTCGGATATGAAATCGAGGAAATTTATAAGCACCTTAACGGCTTTTGCCGAATCTATATGTTCGTTATGGCATATTTCAAATATGGAGAAAACGTCGATTTTGAGGGTTATAAGAGAAGACCTGTCGAACAGGTGAAATATATCGAGAGACTCCTCGAGAAATTTATAGAACGCCTTTTCCGAACCGTCGCGGATGGTTTTTTTCAGCATCGTCGAGAACTCGGTGAATTCGGTAAAAACGGTAAAATCGCTGCTTTCGTATATGAGTTTGCGCGGGGCGAATATCAATTTGGAAATTGCCGCGTCGCTTATCTTAACGCGCTTATTTATGCAATCGGAAAGGCTTTTGACGGCGGCAGCATCGAAATAAGCGTCCTCGCAGATAAAATATTTATAGTCGTGTTCATGCAGAAGCGGCAGTATTTCCTTTGAAAAACTGTCGTATGGAAAAGAGAATCCGCGTGGAAACGTATCGAATATCAGTTTGATGTATTCCCTTTGCTTGACGACTTGTTCGGAAACTATCTGTTTATCGAGAAGCGGCAGTACCGGGTTTGAAAAAGCCGTGCCGAGGAATTCAAGTTTTCCTTCGGTCTCCATCGAAACGAGTTTTTCGACGAATTTATAGTTGTACCACAGCATCGCCGAAAGCGTCACGCCTGGAATTTTCATGTTTAGTTTCATTTTCGGGTTCCGGCCTATATGTTCGATTATAGGTATGAGGAATTTATTTATATCTTCCTTTACGTGCGGTCCGAAATAAGAATCGTAACATAGAAGTATAGCCAGACTGGTCGGCGATTTAGGAACGTTTCTCATTCTGAGAAATTTTTTAAAAAAAGATAACAATTTATATTTCCTTTCAAGCGGTCCATTAAATGATAATTTTATTTATAGTGAATATAAATTTCAACTTTGCCCGCGATCTTATCTATAGAATTTATATCTCTGATAAATTTTTCGGAAAAATCAACCTTTTTATTAGTGGCTATCAAAAAAGAACCGGCTTTTATAAAAAGCGGAAGATCGCCGGCATGAAGGTCCGTTAAATGTTTTATTTGCGGGAAAACCGCAGGATCGACCTCGGCGTCGTTTATTTTTATATATACTTTAAAATCAAGCTTGGCTTCACGATAAGAAATAATATCTCCGGCTACCAGGATCTTATTACAAGCCGCGTTAAAATTGTTTTCGCCTATCGGAAATTTATTGTCCTCCGCCGAATAATCGACGAAGACCACGTCGCCCTTTGAAAGTTTTCCAACCTTCGCCGCCAGTTTTTCAGGGATATAAATCTTTAAAATCGAGGCCGAAGGCTCGTATGGATCGGAAAGCGTCATTTCCATGACCGCGGGATTGAAATCCGTGATCTGGCCGTAAACGGATGATTCGCCGCGCTCGGCGTCCTTTGCGCCCGACGAGAACGATTTTACGGGGGCGACGGCGAGGTGCATGAAAATATCCTTTTGAAAATTTAATTGTTCAAAGGCCTGTGACTGACTCTCCGAAGGTATGAACCTGCCGCCGGACTGGACATCCGCCGTAAATTCGTCGGATGGTTTTAAAAAGCTTGTCTGACCGGCCGCTTCATTTTTTTCAAATTTGTTTACGCGCCTTTTGTTGAATATCATATCGCGGATATCAGATATCATGCGTTCCTTGGTGCGGCCTTCGGAGATGGATTCAAAAGCGCCCGCCCTTACGAGCGACTCCATTTCATTTATTTTAAGCCTCGATGAGACCGACACGAGCCTTTGAGCGAAGTCAACTATTCCAAGATATGGGCCGTTCTTAGTCCGCTCTGAAACTATCTCGCCTACCGAAACGTTGGATAACCCGCCGATGACAAGAAAACCGGTCCGGATGCCTTCAGCGTCGCCGGCCTTTTCAATGCAATAATAAAGAGCTGAATGATTCACGTCGATATTAAAAACCGGTATCTTTCTTTTTCGCAGGAAGTTTATTTTCATATTGAGTTCGGGGCCGGAGCTTTTTATATCGCTGTTTAAAAGAGCGACCATGTATTCGAGGGTAAAATTTGCCATCAGATAAGCCATTATATAGGCGATCCTGGAATAGGCCACTGAATGGGCTTTATTAAAGCCATATTCGCCGAATTTTGATATCAATGAAAATACTTCGATAGCCGTCTTTTCGTCGATCTTTTTTTTCGCCGCGCGTTTCATGAAAACTATCTTTTCGTCGTACATTCTCTCGACCCTTTTTTTCGACATTATGTCGCGCAAAACGTCCGCTTCGGAAAATGTGTAGCCGAATATGGAGGTCGCTATCATCATGATCTGTTCCTGATAGATCATCAGTCCATATGTGTCTTCGAGTATGTCCTTCATTTGAGGGATAGCGTAGGAAAATTTCGCGCCGCCCTTTCGCATTATGTATTGATCGATGACCATGCCTTTTATGGGGCCGGGGCGGATCAGGGCGAGCGCCGCCGCGAGTTCGTCAATGTTCGAAACCTTAAGCCGCGGAAGATATCTTCTGAACATATTAGTTTCGAGCTGGAATATCCCGTAAGTTTCGCCCGAACTTATAAGTTCGAAGGTTTTTTTATCATTTTCCCTGAGTTCGTCGATATTTATGTCAATGCCTCTGGTCTTTTTAACCAGAATCTTTACCTCTTCTATCTTTTCGAGCGCGTTGATGCCTAGAAGGTCTATTTTTAAGTAGCCCATCGATTCGAGCGCGTTCATATCGAGCGCGGCTACGTTCACTTCGTCGTTCGGCGTGTGAAGCGGAAGGTTGCGGTCGAGAGCTAGCGGCGAAACCACGATGCCGCCGGCGTGTATCGATGTCTGACGTATATTGTTCAGAAGCGGCGCGGCTATATCGCAGAATTTTGAGAGAGTGGCGTCGGTTTTTACCTCTTTAGGAAGGCGCGTGAAAAAATCCTGAAAGGTTATCGCGGAATTTTCGCGCAGGACGTTGTCTAACGTGACGGACATGATTTTTATTGATTTTTCAGGCGTTCCGAGTATTTTTAAGAGAGCGCCCATCAAAGCCTTGTGTTTGAAGTGGTTGAACGTTATTATCTGGGCGACGTTATTGCGACCGTATTTTAAGCTTAAATATTCGATTATCTTGTATCTTCCGGATGAAGCAAAATCGACGTCTATATCAGGCATTTTAACCCTGTCGGGATTCATGAACCGCTCGAACATGAGCTTGTTCTTGACGGGATCGATCTGCGTTATTTTTAAAAGGTAACAGACGAGGCTCGAACATGCCGATCCGCGGCCCGGGCCTATCGGCACGTTCGACGATCTGGCATGATCGATTATGTCGGCGACGATCAGAAAATATCCTGAAAAATTTAGCTTTTTAATAATTTCAAGTTCGTATTGGAGCCGCTCCGAATATACTCCGGCGTTTTCGGGCTTTAAATTGGAAAGCGCCTCGCGCGTCTGAAACGCCAGGTAATCGTCCTCGGAAAAACCTTCTGGAACATTAAAACGCGGCATTTTATGACCCGATTCCGGAATTTCCACGTTACACTCGAAAGCAATGTCGCGGGTGGTCTCGAGCGCGCCTTTTATGTGCGAGAAAAGTTTTGACATTTCGTCCGAATTTTTGAAGTGAAAATGCCCCGTCCCCGCGACTTTTATCTGAGCGTCGGAAAATCCGAGGTTGTTCCTGAAAGCGTAGATAGCGGCGAAACTATTGTCGTGTTCGTCTTTTGAAAGATACTGGCAGTTGGTGGCGGCCGTTATTCTGACGTTCCGCTTTTTGGAGAGCTCCAAAAGCATAAGGTTCGCTTCATCCTCGCGGGGGATCATGTCCTTCCATATTTCAAGATACAGCCTGTCCGGCCCGAAAGCCGCCATATAATCCGAAAGCAGCGCGTCGCTCCATATGCCGGCCTTCATAGTCGAAAGCCTGTATATGAAGGACGATAAGTTGGGGACGAGGCATATTAAGTTTTCATTATATTCGAATATTTCCCGGCTTGTAACGAAAAAACGATCATGGAATTTTACGCGGCCCTGCTGATCTTTGCCATTTACTCTCGTATGGCCCATATTCAATATCTTGAATAAATTCAAAAGCCCTTTATAATTTTTGCATAAAAGCGAGATTCTGTGATTTACGCTATTTTGCATGTTTATTCCCGGCGGCGGCGGGTCGAAAACGTCTATCGTCGCGCCTATAATGGGTTTAATTCCGCCGGATCTGGCGAGACGGTAAAATTCATGAAAACCTGAAAGCGTATTTAGATCGCATATTCCAAGGAAATGATGGTTGGTTTTCAGGGCATGTGAGATTAGAGCTTCGACCTTTACGGTCGAACGCAATATGCTGTAATGCGTCTGGCATTTCAACGGAACGTAGGATGGCGCAGCCTGATCGATCATGTCGGTTCTCCGATAAATCCTTTCGGCCGGTATATCAAAGCCCGTGAACGGAACATTCGATATAACCGTTATGGTTCATTTTAAGTTCTCCGCCTTCCGGGCATTTTGGATCTTCCTTCAAAATGTTGTTTTCGCGAAGGCGCTGAAGGGAATAGGTTTCCATGTTCATTTCAATTATGTTGTTTTCGTTATATTTCGATACGGCTTCCTCTATCTTTTTTCTTTGCTGATAGCAGTAATATATCTTTTGTTCTTTAGTCATGGCAGAGATATCGACTTCGGATTCAACTGGTTTCGTTTCAGGTTTAACTTCCGCCGTTTCTTCGACCGGTTCGGGTTTTTTACTGCTGTACTCGGTTTTCGTGTCTTCTTCGGCCGGCGCGGTTTTTTTCATTACGTCGACCATCGCCTGGGATCTCGACGAGTCGGCGCTCGCTTTTAAAAGCGCGTCTTTTTCGATTCTTTTAGCTTCCGCTTCTTTTATGTTTTTTTTGCAGAGAGTCGTGTATTTAAAGGAACGGCTCAGATATTCGGCCTTAATTCCGTAAGAGATCGAAAACGAAAAATTTGAAAGCGCTTCGGTGTAATTTCCCTGTATGAACTGAAGGAATGCAATGTAAAAATAAGCGTTTGCGTTGTCCTTATTTTTTTCAATGAATTTTTTCGTTTCTTCGGACGCCTTCGATATCAGCTCCTGGTTCGGTTTCTGGATATACTTTGAATCCAGGTAGCAGGCCATTTCATAAGCCATGAGCGCTTTTGTGACGCGGTTTATTTTTAAATATTCGTCCGAAATCTTGAAATATCCTTCGGCGTCTTCGCCGAGATTTCTTTCTTTCTGTTCGATCAGCGATTCCTTAAGAGTTTCGAGATCATATTGCAAAGTGGTTCCGTCGAATTTTTTGAGTTTTTTAATGCCTTCTACTATTGAAAAATCAAGCGGAAGAACTATTTTATCGCCCTGCTTAAACTCTTTTTTTCCGCCGTTCTGTTCAATTACGCCTTTAATGTATAAAGAAGAGCCGTAAACCCTGAAAACCGCTTTTTCCAGGTTTTCTCCCGATCCCAGGACATATATAAGGGCGTCGTCCTTGAAATCGGTTCCCGGCGCTTTTTCTTTTACATCGGAAAGAAGCTTCTTCGCGTCCTCGTTCGCGGGGTCGAGATGCAGCGTATAGGCGGCAAAATACCCGGATTCAAGATATTTTCCAAGTTGAAAATAACATTTCGCCGGATAAAAATAACCTTCGATATAAGCCGGGTCTATATTTCTTATATTTGCATATTCTATGAGAGCGCCTGTATAGTCTTTTTTTTGAAAAAGCTCATCGCCCAGAAAGAAATGTTCCTTGATGTTCTCGGAGAACATCAGCTGCATTTCATCGGTTGCCGCGATTACCGGCGGGCATGGTGAAAACGCGCTTAAAATAAGCGTCAAATTTATTATTATCGATATTTTTAACAATAGTTTCGAATTCAAAATTTTACGCCTTTTGAGTTTAATTTATACTGTTTTCCTGACAGTTTTCCCTGATGACGCGGGCGATCTTTTCAGCCGATTCGCTTATTTCTTTTTTATCTTCGCCTTCTATCATGACGCGAACGATATTTTCCGTGCCTGAAGTTCTTATTAAAACCCTGCCGCGGTTTTTAAATTTTTCTTCTGCTTCGGTTATGGCGCAATTTATTTTTTCATTTTTCTTGTAGGCGTTCTTGTCGCCAAGAACCTGGATATTTATAAGTACCTGCGGATATTTTTTCATGACTTTTGAAAGTTCTGACAGTTTTTTATCGGTGCGTTTCATAAGATTTAAAACATGAACGGCGGTGATAAGGCCGTCGCCCGTGTGATTTTCTTCGAGCATTATTATGTGGCCGGATTGTTCGCCGCCTATTATGCCGCCTTTTTTGATCATTTCATTCAGAACGTTCCTGTCCCCGACCGCGGTGCATAAAAATTCGATATTTAAATTTTTCATGGCGTGTATAAAACCGAGATTTGTCATGACCGTTCCGACAATGAGGTTGTTTTTGAGTTTTCCGCGTTCCTTGAGATCAACGGCGAGCATGGCCATTATAAAATCTCCGTCGACGATATTTCCATGTTCGTCAACGAAAAGCGCCCGGTCCGAATCTCCGTCGAAAGCTATGCCTATATTGGCGTGTTCTTCTTTAACTCTGGCCGCGAGGCTTTCAAGATGCGTCGAGCCGCAGTTGAAATTTATGTTCGCTCCGTCCGGTTGGCAGTTCATGGAAACGACGTTGAACCTGTCTGAAAAAATGCGTTTGACCAGATAAGAAGCCGCTCCGTTAGC
The DNA here is from genome assembly GCA_964545075.1 of uncultured bacterium. Classification (GTDB taxonomy): domain Bacteria; phylum Muiribacteriota; class UBA9980; order UBA9980; family UBA9980; genus DAOPXV01. Next base: position 27,800 of record CAZJFS010000009.1, on the reverse strand, counting down.
ACCGTCTATGACGAGCTTGATCTTCTTTTTTCCATCGGTGGCGTGTGATTTTTCAATTAATGACGCCACATATTCGGCGTATTCGGAAACAGGATCGACTATGAATGAATTTGATCTTACCACGCATCCGATCTTATCATGCGTGGGCCGTTCGGCCCCTTCATTGAAAAGCTCTTTTTCAATCTTCATTTCGGTTTCTTCCGAAAGCTTATATCCATCGCCTGAAAAGATCTTTATGCCGTTGTCCCAGAAAGGATTATGGGATGCCGATATCATTATGCCGAAGGCCGCCCCGAGCTTTTTCGTGATCCATGAAAGTCCCGCGGTAGGTATCACGTCAAGGTTTAAAACTTCAAAACCCATCGACATTAAAGCCGCGCCCGACGCGTAAGAAAGCATATTCGACGAACGGCGAGTATCTGCGCCTATTACGACAAGTTTTTTATTTTCACAAGTTAAAATCCTGGACGCCGCGATGGCTATTCTCATAGCGAATTCAGGCGTCAGAGGATGAACGTTAGCGACCCCTCGAATACCGTCTGTACCAAAAAAGTTCATAATATATAAACTCCCTAGTTAAAAATATATCAAAATAACGGACATAACATCCGTGATTATTATACACTAAATTTTAATGAAAATAAAGAATTAATAACAAGTTTAATAAGAAGTTGCCGTTACAAAACATGGCCGGCGCGCGTTCGAATTACCTGAAGAGCATAGTCCCTGAAATGCCGGTGCTCATGCGTTTGGCCAGGGTCTGGTCCGTTAATACGAAAAGGTTTATGGCGGAGTCGTTCTTGAATTCGAATCTTAGGCCGCCGTTAATTATGTTCCAGCGGTTTTTATCGTCCTGAATAAACTCCATCATGAAGCTGCCCTTTCTGTGGTCTATAAAAAGCGGTTTTTGATATCCGAGGTGAAATTTGACTTTTCCGCCGTGCGATTCGTATGCCGGCACGAAATAGAATTTATTGTCTCCGGAGGCGATTTCTATAGGGATGTCGATCTCGTCGGTGCCGTCGTTAGAATGGGTATATAGAACCGAATATGGATATTTCTGATCGGCCGCTTTATAATTAACGGTGTTCGAGTATTTAACCGATATGCCGGTTTTATCTACGAAGAAGGGCGAAGTTGTAGCAAGTTTTGAAAAATTTTGCATTGCGAAAATGTTAGCCTCGAAATTCTGGCTGAGTCCGTAACTGAAAGAGGTTGCGTAATTGGATTCTCTATAGGCTCCGCCGACGCTTTTCATTCTTCGTGAACGCATGACGCCGTATCCGACGCGGTAATGATTTTCCGTCATAACGCTTGTGTCGGGGAGTTCAAGGAGGCCGCTTGCGCCATAAAGATTGTTTTTGGGTAAAAATTCAGGAACGTCGGAAATCGTTATCTTTTTTTTCCTGGCTTCTTCGGGATGTTCTTCATCATAATCGGATCTAGTGCGGTTGTCTTTATCCCTTTCGGATTCGATCGTCGAATCGTATCTGACGTAGGGCTGCGTTATATTAATTTTAGTGACGTCGCTCGCATAGCCTTCTTTGGAAATCGTTACCTTATACGCGCCATACGGCACTTCTGAAATTATGAACTTTCCGTCTTCGCCGGTTTTTACTTCCATTTTTTCCGCGTCAAGGCAGCGTATGGAAATCAGCGCGTCTGAAATGGGTTCGATCGTGCGCATATCCAGAACTTTTCCCGAAAATTGCTTGCAGATCGGGGAAGCGGATAGTGGAGCGGTTAAAGTGAAAAAAATTATAAGAAAAATTATAAGGGCGAGAAAACTGCGCCTCGAAACTATCGGGGCGCTAACTGAATTTTGAAACGTATGAATGCAGTTCGTCGAATTTATCAAATACATCTTTATATCCAATGTCAACCTTACATATAATATTATAGATTTCAAGTGCTTCCTTGAATTTTCCTTTTTCTTCAAACGCGCGCGCCATGTTGTATGTGAGTTCCTTGATATTATCGGGCATCATTTCCTGGTCGTAGCGCACGAGTTTATACTGTTCGTAGGCGAGATCGAGAAGCCCTTTTTTGATGTAGCACATTACGAGCTGTTTGTAGCTTTCGTTTTTAATTTCCGCCGAGCCCTTTGTGGCTATCTTGAATTCTGAAATAGCGTTGGTATAATCTTTTTCAACCAGATATTTGCAGCCGCGGTCATAGCACTTGGCGTAATCGGTAGCGGATCCGGCATGCTGCATTGGCATGCCCAGCGGCATCTGGCCTGAAGTTTGCTGTGCCGCGGGATTTTTTTCCGTCGCGGACGCCGGATGCGTAGCGTCGGAAGAAGATCCGATGACCATGTTCTGGCGTTTAAGCTCGTTCAACCGTCTTTCAAGGTCGGCTGAATTCGGATATAACAGCACGAGTTTTTCATATTCGATGCAAACGTCGTTATATCTTCCAAGGGCTATATGCGAATCAATAAATATTCGGTGGACCTGAGTGTTTTCAATGTTTTCCTTGAATATGAACTTGCATTCGCCTATCGCGCGCTCGAAATTTTTCGCCTCGTAATATGCTTTCGCCAGCACTTCCCTGACTTTGGTATTTTCTTCGTTTGAAAGAGCGTTCTCATATATCTGTATCGCGTTTGAAGTGGTGTCCTTACGCTGCCTTAAAAGATTGGCCATGAATATTGAAAGTTCGCGGTTCTGTGGTTCTTTTACGGCATAAACCTTCAGATATTCTATGAGTTCATCCGTAAGGCTTTCCTTCTTAACAAACTTATCGGTATTTTTTGAAAGTTTTATATAATATTCTGAAATTAATTTTAAAACTTCTATGTTATTCGGATCGTTCTTCAAAAGTTTCTTATATTGAAAGACCGCTTCATCCGTTGTGGACTTTTTCTTTAAAAAACAGCGCGCGAGAAGATCGTTGGCGTTGACAAGGGTTGCGTCGTAGGTAAGCGCTTTTTTCGCGTATCTGATGCCTTCATCGTATTTTTCAATGTTATAGCACGCGGTTGAGAGCATTATATTGAATTTGACGTTTTCCTGTACCGTAAATGAGTGAGATGAGCTGACGCCGATATTTATTATTCCGTTCCAGTCAGAAACGGCTCTTAGTTCATCGAGTTTTTGAAGAAATCGTTTCTTTCTTGCGGCTGGCGAGTTGAAAAAGAATAATACCGTGCCCAGGGCAGCCGCGATCAAAAAGCCGAGTCCATATAGGTATATGAGGTTGCGTTTCCACGCGAGCGTCCCCTGAATCTCGCGGACCATCTTGACCTGTTCAGGGGTTATGCCGTCGGCCTTTCCGGCCTGGGCGAGGGCTTCTTCACCCTTGTCGTATTCGCTGCGTGACAGATATATCTGGGCGATATTGAAATTGACGAAGAAAAGATTCTGATTTTGAGCTTTCAACTCTTCATATATGGAAAAAGCCTTATCGAGCTGGTCGGTGCGCATGTAAGCGTCGGATAAGGTGCGAAGTACGTCCATATAATTGGAGTCCTGTTTTACATACTGATTTGATTTTGCTTTTTCAAGCAGCGGGATCGCGTCGGACCATTTTTCTTTTTTGCATTTTTTGTCCGCGCTTTCAAAAAGATCGCGGATCTCTTTCTTGCTTTTTAAAATTTCCTTTATTTTTGTGACATAGTCTGAAGCTTCGGTATTCTTTGGATTAAGTCGGGCGACCTTTTCAAAGTTGGACAGCGCCTGCTCGTATTTTTTCTTATCGAAAGCGTCAACGCCCGCTTTGAATATTCTTTCCTCGTCTTTTTTAGAACCAGTGAACACTCCTTCTTCCGGGGCGTTCTCAATTGGAGCGGGCTGCTGGTCTGGTGTTTCGGATATCGAAGTTCCGGCGAGCTTTGCCACTTTTTTATAATAATTCTGAAATAGTATGTTTTTAGAATCTATATCGCAGGCTTTTTTTATTTCGTCAAGGGCTTTCTGGGGACTGCCTTTTTTTACGTAAAGAGCCGCCAGGTTATAATATCCCGCGGCAAGATCGCCCTTTAATGACAGCGCTTTTGAAATTTCAGCGTAGGCCTCGTCGAGTTTTCCCATGGATATATATGCGCGGCCAAGATCGTTATGCAGTGAAGCGTTGTCCGGCTGGGCCGCAAGTTCGCTTAAAAGTTGTTTGGACCAGTTTTCGGAAACGGAGACGAGACGCTTGTTAGCTTCGGAATCCCCGGGAATCAGGTCGAGGACGCTTGCGAAGGCGCGTTCGGCTTCCTTCCAGTTCTTTTTTTTCTGATAAACGCAGCCGAGGTTGAAATAAGCTACGTCGTGATCGGGTTTTATTTTGAGTATCTTATTGAATTCGGCTACGGCTTCTTCGTAATTTCCCGAATTATAGTATAAAAGCCCGACATCGTTTATAGCGTTTATGTCCTGTTCCGATTGCGCATAAGATGTTGCGCCGGATAATAAAACCGCTACAAGCGACGATGCGAAAAAAATTGTTATGATATAATGTTTTATTTTATTTTTTTTCATCATATATTAACTATGTTTTAGGCTTAAATTAATTACCGTTTAATCAGCGCCGGGACCAAACAACGAGCTGTTTTAACGGACCCATTACATTGAATAAGATTCTTAGCGCTTGGAGATCATTTCCCTTTCGCACTTAAATACATAAGAGATGATCTTTTCTTTCTGCACCCTGTGTATTTGTATAAAGTTAACTCCATAATTATATATAGGAGACCCATCAGGATATGTTATCAACACGCCCTGAGCGTTTTTCATTTCCGCGGCCCTGACTATTTCGCCCAGGACATGCTGGAATTTATAATTTTCAAGTACGAATTCAAATTCATAAACTTTTCCGAGTTCGAGTTTCATTTTAGGACTGTCCACGCGAAGCCCGCCAGCCGAAACATTGATGGTGGTGGATTCAAAAAATTGTTCGTCCTGTTCCTCGTAAGTTGAGTCTTCCTTGAATAATCTCATTTTTACGGGGATCTTTACGTCAACCCTTACATAGCGGCGACGCTGTATTTTTTCAACTTTTTCAGGCATTACGATGAACAAAATGGGCTTAGGGTATATTTCGCTTTTAACGACGCGCGTTATGAACGTGAACATTCCGTCCGGACGCATATAGTTCATATGGCAAACCGTTTTTTCCCATATGTAAACAGGCTTTCCGGCCACTGAAGGAACGACGAAAGATATGGTCTTATCTTTGTAATTGATGACCTTGCTTTTATATTGGCCAGCGAATAGGCCCAGTTTAACTTCTATTTCGACGACCTGCCCTTTCGGAATATATCTTTCAAGGGCCGCGGGGCCGTTTATCTCGAAGTATGTACTGCTATTTTGTTGTTCATCAGCCATAATTCACCCGATTGTTAAATAACGTTATACGAAATAATCGTATAAAACATGAAAATATTTCGTATTATATCGCGGAACCGCATTTTTCACAAACCTTTAAAGCGCCTGGATTCATGTGAGCGCAATTCTTACATATGTTGACGGCCGGAGCGCTCTGAGCGCCCGGAGCCGGTTTTTTTTCAGCCTGTTGCTGTTGCGTCTGGCCTTCTTCACCGGTAAAATTAGGCGTGGACGAGTCGAGATTCCTGTTAGTAAGGCGTTCCACCATAAGGAGCGACTGGACTTTTTCCAGATATGTTTTAAGCGTCTGATTATCGGGATATTTTACGGAAAGCTCCTTATATTCATCATATAATTCGCCTTTACGGCCGAGTTTTGAGAATGAGTTGGTATAATATTCGAGCGTTATGTTTTCGATGCTTCCTGAATTGAATAATTCTTTGCAGAGCTTGACGCATTCTTCATAATTTTTACGCTGGAACTGAGCTGATATGAGCATGAGCTTAACGTCTTTTCTATTCGATTCATCGGTGAGGACCGCTTCATATACTTTAAGGGCCAGATCGGTCTTGTCGTTGGAACGAATGAAGGCTTCGCAAAGCATCTTTCTAACGCGCTTATCACCCGGGTCCGTGTTAAAAACTTTCTGATAAACGTCTATGGCTTCCTGCGAAAGATTATCTTCCTGAAGGTATTGCGTGCAAAGGATCGTCAAAAGGCGTTTATCGTCCTTCTGCCGTCTGAGCAATAATTTGTATTCATTGAAGGCGCGTTCGGTCTGAACATTTTTTTCAAGGTATGAATTGCCGAGGAAACCATGAATGACTTCACTCTTGGGATCAACCTCGAGTATTTCAATGCAGATTTTTATGCATTTGTCATAGTCCTTGATCTTGAAATAGCAAAGAGCTATTTTGGCTTTAATTTTGGTTCTTTCAATGGGGTCCATTATCATAGAGAGCGATTTTTCAAAACTTACGGCGGCCTGTTCGTATTTTTCCTTTTCTAATAGTTCGGCGCCTTTTTTAGCGAATTTATAAGGATCGGCGCGGAACATTGAAGCTATCTGCTCGCCGGTATAAATATAAATCACGATTAAAATAACAAGAACCATAACCAGATATAAATAAAGCTTAGGTACGGCGGTTTGCATCGATTCAAAGTAAAATTCGCCTTTAGCTGCATGGATCGCTTTTATTCTTTTTTTTATTTCGTCCGGTTTGAAGTCATCTTTATCTTCGGCTATGTTCATGTACTTATCGAGAGCGTTATCGTAATCCTGCTTATTGTAGAGATCTTCGGCTTCCTTGAATTTGGTTTCATAAAGTTTGTTGGGGTCGTTCGATGCCTGGTCGCGTTCAACCAGCGCTTTGAGTTTTTTATCTACAAGGTCGGCGCTGTCGGTATCTTTAGGTTTATTTCTTTTCATCGAGGCGAGCGCGTCTTTCTGCTGCTGGCCCATTTTACCTTCGATATCTTTTATCTTGTCCCTGATATCGTTTCTCTGCGGTTCTATCGAGAGGACTTCGCTATATTTTTCAATAGCTTCCGCAAGCTGGTTGCCGGCTAAAAATTTGTCGGCCTCGGCTATAATATCTTCGATCTTTTTCTTGCGGTCTATTAACGATATCTTTTCGACTGCGGATGCGCAGTTCGGATACATGCCGAGAACGCGTTCGAAGCCTTCGCGCGCCGCGGCCATATTTCCCGTTGAAAAAGCGGTTTCGGCTTTTTTCAATTCAGCGAATACTGGATTTTCTTCGCTCATGATCTTTTTATAGTACTTTTGAACGTAAGGGCCGTCTTTTGTTTTTAAAGCGATATCTATTTCCGATATCGCGCGGGAGAAATTTTTCAGTTCGTAAAAGCATACGGCCATGTTGGCGTGTAATATGGCGGATTCGGAGATGTCGAATTTAAGCGTCGGCGGCATGGAAGAAGAGCTTTCAAGCGCCTTGTTGGACTGAAGAAGAGCGCCGTTATAATCGCCCTTTCCGATGAAGTGCATAGCGAGCCTGTTATAGGTCGGCATATGAAAGGGAAGCATTTCGAGATTGGAATAATAAATTTTGGTGGCCCGGTCCGGGTTCCCGTTTTTAATCGCTTCAGCCGCGATGGCGTTATTTATGTCGCACTGATAGGATTTATAGACTTCTTCGTGCGGAGAGTTGCGCAGCGCCCGTTTGATGTAATTTATGGCTTCCTCATGGTTTGAGTTGCGTTCGCAGACCTGGGCCATGTAATAATAAGGCTTGTCGAAGGAACCGTCCTCGTCTATGGCTGCCTTGAATTTTGCTTCGGCCTCGGCCAGTTTGTTAAGTTTTAAAAGCTCGGTGCCTTCGTCCGTAAAACGCTGGGCCTGGGCCCTTATAGCATACGCTTTCGCCGGAAACATAAATGCAGCCGCGAAAATTATGACCAGTAAAACCAGTATCTTCTTTCTAAGCTCCGTCATTTTTATTACCCCGCAATTCTTTTAAAAAGCCGTTAATTTTTTATGAATGAATTATTTCAACTATTTTTTTTTTGCATATCATGGTGTCTTTTTTTCAGTTCGTTAAGCCGGTATATAGGAAGTTTTACGTTTCCGCAGTAAGCCGGGATCGAACCTCGCGGGCCGTGGCAATCGGATCCGCCGGTCATCAAAAGACCCATTTCATTGGCCATTTTTTCATACCGGGCTATCATCTGATTATCGTGGTTCGAATGAAAAACCTCAAGACCCATGAGTCCGGCTGCTACGAGCTCCGGTATCAAATGGTCCCTGTTTGAAAATCCGGGATGCGCAAGTACAGGAACTCCGCCGAAATCGATTATAAATTTTATAGCGTCGACCGGGGCTAATTTACTTAAAACTTCGACGTAACAGGGTTTTCCGTTACCTATGAACCTGTCAAAAGCCGACCTTTCATCGTCGACGATCTTTTTTTTAACCATCATTCTCGCCAGATGAGGCCTTCCGATAGAGCCTCCGTCCGTTTCCGACATTTTATTGGCTTCCTGCCGGACTTCCTCCAGCGTGATATCGCGGCCCGTTTCCTTGATCAGTTTTGAGATCATCATCTTCATTCTTTCGATGCGCGAATTTCTGAAAAAATCAAGTTTTTCAATGAATTCAGGGTTTTTGTAATCAAAATAATATCCGAGAATATGAAGTTCGGTATCTTTCATATCGGTATTAAGCTCGATTCCCGGAATTATTTCTATGCCGGCCGTGAAAGCCGCTTCGATCGCTTCATCGATCCCCGCTACCGAATCATGGTCGGTTATCGATAAGAATGAAATATTTTGTTTTGCCGCATGCGCCACAAGTTCCGACGGGGTAAACTTTCCGTCGGAAAAAGTCGTGTGTGTGTGCATGTCGCCGAATTTTAGTTGTTCATTTATATACATTATAATCCTCGTTCAGTTTATCATAAATTTTTACGCTTGTCAAAAAGATTTAACAAAAATATACGGTCTTTTTCGGACAATTGTCCAAATAAATGGAAAGGCTGAGGCGCTTTTTTTAAAAACATGGCGCCTAATACTCCCGGCCCTTCTACGGCCTTTTTTGAAAAAGTCCCGTCATATACAAAATTTACTCCGCAGGAAGGGCTATACTCGTTTAATACCGCGGCGGTCGCTCCGTATTTAAGAGCGATCTCAACGCACATGGCGGCGCCGTCCATGAAATTTTTCGTGACGTCGACACCTTTCGACGAGAACACCTTCGCTTTTGATTCCAGGACCGAAAAACCGTTTCCGCCGGTTATTTCAGAAGGGTCGCGCGGCGTGGTGAGTCCGCCGAAAACTTCAGGACATACTGGTATGACAAGGCCGCGAAGGAATAATTCCTTTAAAAAGACCGCGTCCGGAAGGTCTTCGTTGGTTCCGCATTTATATGTGCATCTAAGTCCGAGCTTACAAAAAGAGACAGCCAGCATAAAAAATAAAACTCCTGATTTTTTATATTTATTAATTTTAAAAAAAACCGATAATTATATTATGACGAACAAAAACCATACTAATCGAAAGGTTGTGTATTGAGAATGAAATGTCCTAAATGCGATGCGGTAAAATGGTCAAGAATGGGAACTATTATAGAATGCAGCTCGTGCGGCTATCGCCATGACGAACTATACAATTTTCACCACTTCAACAAAACGAAGTATTTGAAGTGAGAATCGGACAGGGAAAATTATTTCAAATATTATAAGATAAAACCGTGCATTTGTAAGAATCGCACGGTTTTATCTTATGCGCTTATTTTATTTCAAGCATCCTGTCTATGCACTTTCTGGCTTTTTCGGCTATATCCGGCGGAACGATTATCTCGGTTTTCATGTCCTCGAGGCACCACAACAGCTTTTCGACGGTCGTCTTTTTCATGTTCGGGCAGACGCAGGCCGTTGAGAGAGGATGGAATTTTTTTCCGGGTGCCTCTTTTTTCAATCTGTGGATGAAGCCTTCTTCAGTGCCTATTATATATTCCATTTCGTTTTTATTGTTTTTCGCGTGTTTAAGCATTCCTTCGGTGCCGAGGGCGTAGTCGGATAATTTGACGATATCTTCGGAGCATTCGGGATGGACCATGACTTTCGCGCCGGGATGGTCTTTTCGCATTTGAGCGATCTGATCTTTCGTGAATTTCATGTGGACCGGGCAGAAGCCTTTCCACAGATGGATGTTTTTATTGGTTTTTTCTTTAACGAATGAACCGAGGTATTTGTCGGGGATAAAAATATATTCGTCGTAAGGGAGCGTTTCGACCATTTTAAGGGCGTTAGCCGAAGTGCAGCAGTAATCGGAAAGAGCTTTGATCTCTGCGCTTGAATTTATGTAGCAGATCACTTTCGCGTTCGGGTATTGTTCCTTCATGGCGATGAGATCTTTTGGGACTATCATATTAGCCATAGGGCATCCGGCTTCCGGATCGGGCATGATGACGGTTTTTCCGGGCGATAATATCTTCGCGGTCTCGGCCATGAAATGGACGCCGCAAAAAACTATTACGGAGCAGTCGGTTTTTTGAGCCTCTATGGAGAGGCCGAGCGAATCGCCTACGAAGTCGGCTATGTCCTGGACCTCGCCGATCTGATAATTATGGGCGAGGATGATCGCGTTGCGTTCTTTTTTCAGTTTTCTTATTTTTTCGTATAATTGTTCGAGATGTTTTGACATATCAATGAATCACCTTTTTTTAAATCACACTGCGAGATTATACCAACTCGGTCTCCGTTTTGTCAAGGCTAAAATTTGGTAAATACGCATATTTTGGCATTTAAGACGTGTCGAATTGATATTAAAGCGCGGTTATGTTATATTATAATACGAAATTTAAAATTGCTTTCCATAGTTATCGGGCGCCTGGCCGAACCCGTCTCTTTGTAATTTCATCGGTTGGCGGCGCGCCGGCGAAGCCATCAAAATGTAAAGTTGGGCTTAATGTTAAAAAAAATAAAAGATTTTCTGGGGCTCGAAAAGAGCATGTCCGCCGTTTTAATGATGGTCATATTCGTCGGGATGGGCGAAAAGCTGGCGGAGCGTTTCCTGCCGGGCTATATCATCGCTCTCGGTGGAACTTCAATAATCGCCGGTTATTTGAACGGCATAGACAATCTTTTAAGCGCGCTTTATTCTTATCCGGGCGGTTATTTGAGCGATAAATTCGGCTATAAGCGGGCGCTGGTTTTCTTCAATTTATTCGCCATGACGGGTTACCTCATAGTCATATTGTTTCCGACCTGGCAGGCGGTCCTTCTGGGCGCGGTCTTTTTCATATCGTGGGACGCGCTTTCGCTTCCGGCTACGATGAGCCTGGTCTCAAAGGTTCTTCCGAAGGAGAAGCGGACGATGGGCGTATCGCTTCATTCGCTGATGCGCAGGATACCGATGGCGGCGGGGCCGATTCTGGGCGGCGTGATGATAAAATTATACGGCGAGATCGACGGCATAAGATATTCGTTCGTTCTGGCGCTGGCCTTCGCGGTCATGTCGCTCGTGCTTCAGCAGGTCTTTATGGAAGAGGAAAAAAGGCCGGAGGACCACGAAGCCGTCCCGCGCTCGTTTCGGCTGGTGTTTACGCCGGAGCTTAAAGCGCTTCTGATATCTGATATTTTAATAAGATACTGCGAACAGATACCTTACGCGTTTATGTGGATATGGTGTAAAAATTTCGTGAGTCCCGTAGAATTCGGAGTTCTGACGGCCATTGAAATGGCGACGGCGCTTCTGGTATATATTCCCGTCGCGGCGATGGCCGATAAGACCTCGAAGAAGCCGTTCGTTACGATGACGTTCGTTTTCTTCACCCTATTTCCCATAACGCTGCTATATTCTAAATCCTTTATAATGCTCGTATTCGCTTTCGTTATAAGGGGCCTGAAGGAGTTCGGCGAGCCGACGAGAAAGGCGCTCATAGTGGATCTCGCGCCCGAGGGATTGAAGGCATACACTTTCGGAGTGTATTATCTTTTAAGGGATATCCTGGTTTCGATAGCGGCGTTTGCGAGCGGTTATCTGTGGAGCGTTTCGCCGGAAGCAAATCTTTATACGGCGACCGCGTTCGGCGTGATCGGAACGGTTTATTTCGCGATATATGGAAAAGAAATTAAAGTAAATAAAATTTAAATAAAGGGATCGGGTGATAAAAATGCCGGAAATAATCAATTGTCCGGGCTGCGGAGCTGAAATATCAGATGATTGCGGAAATTGCCTTCTATGCGGAAAAGAGATAAAGGCCGGGGCGCGTCCCGCTGTTTCGGCTGCGAATGAAGGCGTCGGAACGGTTCCGGGCGTCGAAACTATATCCGACCGTGATCCGCTGATTGAAATTAAAGCTCGTCCTAAAAAACGAAGCGCGTTTGATAAAACTGATGATAGCGAGAATTATAAAGCTTTGGATTCTGAAAATTATTGCGCTCCGCGCGATAATGAATTCAAAAGCGTCGCGTTCATAAACGGAGGCGCGCGCCAGGCGTCCGTGGGAGCGTCCATACTTATGATAATTTTAGCTATCGCCGGTTTTCTGATCGCGATTATTGTATCCGTTATAGCAGGGATTCTTGTCGTTTTTTCCGGGCCGAGAAATGTTTATGGCGGCCCGCAAGGCGAACAATATATTATTATGTTTATCTTCGCTTTTATTGCGGCGACCGCTGTTGCTGGCGGAAATTTGGGATACAGGTTCGGAAGATATCTCGCGGGTTCCTTCGGTATGGATGTCGGAGGCGGTCCGGGCGTTTCTTCTGATTTTCTATGGGGTGGATACGCCGGCGGCTTTTTATGCGCGCTTTTGTTTTCGTTTATTATGCCTGACCCGCGCAGTTTTAACTGGCATAACTGTGAAGGATATTTTTTCGCTTATTTTTTCGTGTGCATCGTCGCGGTGGTATGCGGGATTTACTGGGCCATCGCTAAAAATAAAGACCCGCATGGATCGCGTGATCAGGCTTATGGCGAAACATATGTCAAACCATACGGCGCCGGTGGATTTAGTGATGCCGAAGGCCCTATGTTCGCCGATAATCGGTTCCGCGATCTTTCCTGGTGCTTTGCGTCGGCTCTTATAGGAAGTTATTCCGCGCAGGCCGCATCCGTCTATTTTATAAATCAAACGCTTAGGCATGGCAGTGTTTTTGCGCCTTCCTACGTTTTGGCATTTCTGGCCGGTATCGCCGGCGCTTTGGCCGGCATCGCCGTTTTTATAAATTACCGTAAAACGGACCTGATTGCAAAAGAAAATGGCGGTATGGAAGGTTTTTTCAGAGACTCGCTCTTTTTTGTCATATGCGCTCTCTTCTTTTCTTCGGCGTTTAAGAACATGTTTTATTTTTTGACGTCTATTTTTATCAGAGATATAGGAACCACGTTTATAATCTGCGGAACTACGGGTATGGAAACGGTCGGGGCATATATTGGAATCAATTTCGGCCTCGCCCTCAACAGAAACTTCAATATGAATTTTTCAAGGATAAAATCCGCGCCGCAGCAAATATATACCATGGCCCTGGCCATCGGCCACGGCTTTTTAGGCGGCGTTTGCGCTTTTATATTTTCGTTCATAGCGTTTGAAATGTTTTTTGATTTGGGATCTATAACGAGAGTGACAACGGGTTTTTATATACTTCATTTCGTCGTTACCATAATCACGTCCCTTGCGGTGAGCGCTGGAATGTATTATGGCATCGCCCGTCAAAAAAGAGAATAATGAAGAAATATTATTCGGCAGTTTGGTCGCGGGTGATGGACGTCGATATTGATTCGGCATTTTCGATGGCTTTTGAATGTAAAAGCGTTCCGTTATCTTCGGTTTTGATTGTGGAAGCCGGAGCTTCGGCTTCTTTTTTACCTTCGTCGTTGCCGCTTTTGATTATATAATAAAAACCTGAAAGCGTAAAGATAAGAAATCCGAAGAGAAGCACGCCGACCCAGAAAAGTTCACGGACGTTCGGGTCCAGCATGAGTTCGTTCCAGTTTCCTTTTGTAACCGCTTCCGTGATAACCGTCATGATGCCTTTTTTATCGGATATTTCCATTATGGCGTCGCCCATCATAACATAAACGAAAGTTCCGGGCATTATTCCGAAAAACGTTGACCAGAAGAAGGATCTAAATGGTATCTTGGATGTTCCGCATATATAATTGATAGCTTCGTAATGAGTGATCGGGCAGATTCTGGAAAGAAATATAAGCCAGAAATTATTTTTTTTAGTGAAATCGAGCGCTGATAAAAGCCGGCTTTTTTTGTTGGTCGTAACGGCTTCGAAATAGTTAGCGGCCGAATAATAGGCCAGATAATAACCCAGAACTCCTGCCAGGGTGGAGCCTATCATGGCGTAAACGGTTCCCATCTCGAGGCTGAAGAGCGCGCCGCCGACGGCCGTTAAAATGAGCCTTGGAGCGCCTATTATAGGAAGAAAGACCATTGCGATTATATAAACCAGAGGCGCCAGCGTGGTGTAGGATTCAACGAAATTTTTTATATTGCTGCGCGTGAAGTGGTCGCTCATGCCGGTAAAATAAGCAATAAGCGGAAGGCCTATAGCTATGAAGAGAAACACGTAAGTTTTATATTTTTCTTTTTTCAGCTTATCCATAGTTATTTATCACTGGTTTTTATTAATACGTTCCAATAAAAAAATCAAGTTTATATTTAAATATTTTGATATTATTATACCTCACTGGTCCTTAATAATCAAGCTTTTTGTTTTATGGCCGCATCGAGAGACTCCAGAGTTTTTTGCGTCGAGGCGAGATTGGATTTAAAATGATCCTTCACGTGTTCGCCATAGGATTTAAGCGTTTGCAGATATCCGTGGCACCATTCGTCAAAATTTATCGTGACCATTTTCGTTATATCTGGCACGAGTTCGCGTATAACGCGCGAAGGAATTCCGAGGTTCGCCCTGTTTTGGCTGCCGCTATCGATAAGCATGGCGAGTTTTCCGTCTACGTAGCCTTCGAAATATTTGCAGTTGAAGCGGACGACCCTGTCGATGAATATTTTTTTCTGGCTTTCGATATGTCCTTTTAAAAGCATCATAAAACCATCTTTAACGGCTGGCGCGGCCGCGGCCAGAAATTCTTCCCATTCGGCGGCCATGTCTTCGTCGAATTTTATCATGCGGGTTAAAATAGTGTTTTTTATCGATGAATAAAGCATGTCCTCAACGCTTTTTATTATGCCTTTTCTAAAAAATTCGACATCCGTTTCGTCTAATTTATAGCTGTCAAAAAGAATGCCTTTTTCTATTGTAACGGCTTCTCTGAAGCGTTCCGTGAAACATCCGGCGAGTTTCGAGTATTCGCTCTTTATGAGCGCCGCGTCATTCTTATTGAAATTGTCGCGATAACTTAATATTTTGAGTTTCGCTTTTTGAAATATTATTTCGGCGCGTTCGATGGCTTCCTTGTTTTTAATTACGAATCCGTCCGTGTACGCTCTCGCCTTGCCGATAAGCGTTTCAAATCTCGCGACGGCGCTTGTATTTTTAATGGTTTTTGAATCGCTTAATATTTCGCTTTTTAAAAAATCGAACATGGCGTCGATATTGCTTTCCGATATCTCTTCCGCGTTATTTTTTATCGTTCCGTTTAAAGCCTGTTTCGCCGATACCGGGCAGATATTATCAATGAGGCTTTTAAATTCATCATGCAGCGCCGCTATCACTTCGAGGGTTTCCGCCTCGTTCACGGTGTCTATTTTATTTAATATGGCCAGGGTTTTTCTTGAGAATCCCGAAATGAATTCAAGGCTTTTTTTTTCGGTCATTTTGCCCGCCGACTGGACGTCAAAAAGCCAGAGTATGGCGTCTGAATCGCGCAGAAAATCCTTCGTTAAAACCTCGTGCTCGACAAGAGGGGCGTTAAGGCCAGGAGTGTCGATTATATTCACGCTTTTTAATATTTCGGCCGGATAGAATATTTCTACGTATTTTATCGCCGCGGCGTGATTTTTTTTAATGTGGCGTTCGTCGATATAGCTCGCGAGATTATTTATATCGGCCTCTTCAACGCCGTCTTCATATATTACGCGCGCTTTTTTTTCAGCCGCGTATCTGAAAATATTTATCGTCGCCGTTACCGGCTCTATTCCCATAGGCGCGACCGGTTCGCCGATCAGAGCGTTTATGAACGTGGATTTTCCCGTGTTGAACTCCCCCACGACGGCGAGATTCAAGGGCCTCGCGAATTGCTCGAGCATGCCGGCCGCTTCATCGGCGAATTCCATAAATTCCGGCGTTTTTTTAAATATGGAATGCGCTTTTTTGACGGCTGAATAAAAATTTTTAGGAAGGGCGGAAAAGTGATTTTGATGAGTTAAAACCGTTTCGCCGTCGTCCGTTTCCATTTCAGCTGCGCCGGAATATATAGCGGATATGATTTCATGAGCGCCTTCCACCGCGGCCGAACATTCCTTTTCAAAGCCGAACACTTCCGAAGCGCGCTCCGGCGTTATTTTTTCCAGAATTTTAACCGCCGCGGCGTACTCGTTTTTTATGAAATATGCCCGCCCTTTTAAATAAAGGCTTTTAAACGCTATTTTTTTCATAAATGGTGAATTTTCGCGGGAAAAGTTTTCAAGGATATCTTCAATTTCTTTTATCGCCGAGAGCGTTTCATCGATTTTTCTTAGATCTATATAATAATTGACTAATATATAAAGCGCCAGGGTGATGTTCAGCGGGTCGCGCCCATTCGCGGCAAGGGCTTTTTCCCTGATCGAGAGGGCGGCGTGATAATTTTTAGATTGTATATGAATTTCGGCGAGGCCTGTAAGCGCTTCGATATCGGATTGGTTGATCTTGAGCGAGCGCATATAATAATTTATTCCGTCGAAATACTCCCCGGCCAAACGGCAGAACCTTCCAGCGGCGTTGAGCGCGTCCGACATTTCTGGCGCGGAGGTTTTTTTATATTCGAGCGCTTTTTTATAAAGCGCCCGGGCTTCATCCATTTCATTCGCGAATATTGCACTGGCGGCTAACGTAAGATCGGCGTACGGCCCGCGGGACATGTTTTTTTTAATGGCGTAAACGGCGTCGGAAAGTTTTTGGCCGTTCTTTCTGGCCAGATTTATTTCAGACATCAGGTAATAAGCTTCGCCGAGGCCCGGTTCGCTTTTTATCGCATGGTTAAGGCATTTCAAGGCGCCCGGATAATCTCCCTTGAAAAAGAAGAGGAGCCTGGCGAGGCCGATATTACATAACGCGCCGCCGGGAGATACTTTCAGGCCTTTTATGAATTCCTTTTCAGCTTTTTCAAGCTGGCCTTTTAAAAGATGGCACCTGCCCGACATATATCTGGCTTTTTCATTGTCCGGCTTTATCTTCAGGCATTCCGTGAAAAGCTTTATGGCTTCATCAGTTCGGGCGGTGGAATAAAATATCTTTCCAAGCTCGAAAGCGGCTTCGAAAAAAGATTTGTTGAATTTATACGCCGCATTGAAAAATATTACGGCTTCGTCGGTTTTATCGAGTTCAAGGCAGGCGAGGCCTTTTTTATAATTACATTCCGGGTCGGAGCCGTAATATTTTAACGCTTCCGAATATTCGAGGTAGGCGTCCGAAAACCTCATCAGGCCGAAATACTTTTCACCTTCGTCAAAATGTTTTTTAAAAGTTAAATGTTTTTCGGAATGGACCATGTTTTTAATATTGGTTATAAGGCTTTTAAAATGGCTCATATTAAATCGCCTGATCTTTAAAGTTTTTTAAGGCGCCTTCTAAAAAACCGTCGGAAATGTTCCTGAGTTCGTCGAGCGTATGGCGCTCTTCACGGCCCGATCTTTCGGCTTCGAAACCGGAGATTTTTTTTTCGATAACGGCTTCATTCATGGCGTTTCGCACTTCCAACGAATAGCTTTCGATAAAGCGGTTAAAATGGGATATATAAATTCTTTTTTGTTTTTCTACGAGATTTAGCATTTCTTCCCCGGCCCGGTTGAAATAATCATCGGCTATGCCGTCTATCTTTGAAATGAGTTCCTTTTTCAGCGTCTGATTTTTAATTTTTGAAATTATCATGCCGCTTCCCAGCAGCGCGGCGATTGAAACAATCGGATTGGCGCCGAATATTATCGTGGCCAATTGCGTGATGATCTCGAGCGCGTTGTATTCGCCGGCGTGAATGATATCGAAGGAAGCCGCTTCGCCGTTAAATTTCGAGCGTGATTCTATGGCGCCCAGCTTTTCCCCTGAAAAGCGCACTATCTTTTCCGTCAGGGAAAAAGCGGTTCTGCCTATAAAAGCCGCCACATCCTTGAGGAGTATATTTATTTTTTCAAGCTCGTTTTCGAACCATTTTTTTCGTTCAAACCGGATTATTGTGAATATCAAAGATTTAAGGCGGCTGATGTCTTCGTCCGAATCGGTAATTTTTTCGATTATCTTATTTTTCAGACTGTCGCGCGAAACCGCCGCGTCTTTTTTTATGACCGCCGCGAGTTTTTCAAAACGCTCTTCTATTTCGGACTCCACTTTTAACCGTCCGGATTCGACGTCCGAAACGACCGACTCGAAAGCTTTTATTTTAAGGTTTATTTCTCCGGCTATGCGGTCTGAAAAAAAGTAACCCGCCCCTATTGCGGAACTCAAATTTTCCGCTATCGCGGAGGCTTTATACGAAACGGCCCTTAATATATGAAATTCACGTTCCCTTGACAAAAATTCAAAAAGCGAATTTTCAAAAGCCGGCATCATGGACGCCGCGGTAATTTTATCGTCTTTCGCGCATTTTCCGTTAAGAGCGAGTTTCGAGGATATCATGAATATTCTTGGGTGTTTTGTAAGGCCGTGAAGTTTTTCATGAATGTATTTTAACGCTTCTTTCTTCTCATTTTCATCGAGCAGTTCAGCTTTATTTAAAATGAAAAAAAGCCTTGCGGCATCGCTTTTTAGAATGTGATCTTTTAAAAACGACATTTCAGAGCCGCTCAAAATCTGCCGCGCGTCGAGTATAAAGATCAGAGCGTCGGCCCCGGGGAGAAGGCCGTAAACGATATCATCCGCCGTTTGCCCGATATCGTTGATGCCGGGGGTGTCAAAAATTTCAATCCCGTTTTTTAAAATATCCGACGGGTAAAAAACTTCGATGCGTTCTATGTTTTCAGCGCCGGATGAATTGATCGAAAATTCGTGAAGCTTTTCAACGCAGGTTTCAAAAAAGGAACCGTCTTTTTTAAATATCCTGGCGGAAGGCTTTTCCGCGTATGATATTTTAGTTAAAGCCGAAGTCGAGGGCCTGACGGAAACGGGAAGCAGGTTAGTTGAAAGCAGAGCGTTTATAAAAGTAGATTTACCGCGGTTGAATTCGCCTATCACGGCGATCGAAAAAAAGCGGTCGGAAAGTTTTTTGCAAAGCGATATGACATGTTCCGCCAGGTCTTTTCGTTTAAATTTTAAACAGAGGCTTTCAAGCCGGTACAGGTCTTTTTTTATTTTTTCGGTTGAATCGGTTGAAAAGGTCATAAACACTTTCTTATGCTTAAAAATAATTGGATTTATTAAGTATGACGGCGGGATTTTTCAAGGGCGTTATTTTTGACGCCGTCCGAAAGAGAAACCGCTGTTCACGCCGTCCGCGTCGCTGGCCGTCGGGTCGTAAGGCTCGTCGCCATAGCTTTCGCCCATTTTATAGATCGATTTGATAAATTCATCCCAGTTTGATTTTGAAAATTTTATCATATCATAATAGCGGTTATAATGGTCGGTCGGAAAGTAGATAGCCATTCCGGAGGCGTTTTTTGTTGAAACGCCCGTGATTTCGCTTTTGAAAACCGCTTTTTGATAGGCCATTAAAACTTTTCCGGCGCATTCGATCAATTTCCGGTTTTTTGAGTTTTCGACCATAAGTTTCATGAAATGGCCGATATCGATGCATGTACAGTCGTAAAATTTCTGCGTTTTGGAAACCGCTGCTTTTACGACGGCCAGTTCATTGCTGTCGCCGTTGATTTCAAGATATGCTTTCGCGAAAGAATCTACGGCGTTTGAAAGTTCCTCGATAAAGGCGCAATCGACGGCGGACATAGTGGTGCTGTTCTTGACGCTCGTTTTATAGCTTTCGGCGTAAGCCTGCGGGATCATTGACGCGAGTTCGCGCGCGTTGATTTTCGGGTCGTTCATTATGGGAGCGAATATTGATTCATAAGACCAGCCCGGGCCCGGAACCATTTCTTCGGATGAAACTATATATCTCACGAAATCCTTTATCTCGTAATCGACTTCGAGCATCTGCATGAGGCAGGCGTCGGTGGCGAAGATATCGATCGGTTTTCCCATCAGTGACGAAATCGTTTGAATGGCCGAACCGAGCTGTTTCGTTGAAATGTTGTGGCCTGATTGATCGTCGTAGGAAATGCCCCTGAAGGCGTCCGCTTTTCTTTTTTTCCAGCCGGAACCGTGGTTTTGTATCAAAAGCATGTATTTGGCGGCCGGGTAATTATCGCAGGCCCATTTGGCGAAGGTTACCAGTTCCTTCGGGTCGCCCATGTCTATCTCGCCCATGTCCTTCACCATTTTGCCGCTGAAACCCCAGTCGTCGGGTTTCGAGTTCGCGTCGCGCGCCGTTACGCAATAACGCCTTGCGGGCTTATTCAATCTGTCTATTTCGACCACTATGTTGACGTCGTTTGAAAGTCCGGCGCGTTCCATTTCCAGAACGTCGTTTACAAGGTCTCCGTCAAGGTTATTGTCGGCGTTGGAATATACCATTATCGTCCATTTTTTAGCGCCCGAGTTTTCCTGCGCCCGCGTCGCGCCGGCGCTCGCAGAAATAAAAACTCCGGTAATCATTGAAATCGCCAAAGTAATGTATAAATATTTTTTCACTCGATATCTCTCCATTTTTGAATATAATTTTATACGACAATTGATTTTCAAAACAACGGCCAGGCTTGATTGGCTATATTTTAACTCAATACGGTCGGATTGTCAATGACGGCTGCGGAATCCACGGTGAATTTTTTATGGGCGATAAACTTATCCGTTCAATGCGTGCATCGTATCTTTTGCGCGAGCTTGAGAAGCAATGACCCATGCTGCGTATGGTTAAACTTGTGACACTAAATATGCATTGCATATTTCCAATATAAAATATATAATAGTTACAAGAATGTAAAAAAAATTGTGGAAACGACAGTGAACTTTAACTACTGTACACTGTATTGAAATGACCGCAAAAATACTATCTGAATATTGGTATCGGTAAAAATCATGAGGTAAAAAATGAAGAAAGAGACCACTTCAAAGAAAACGGCTTCGGCCGATGTTACGATAGTCGGCATAGGCGCGTCGGCGGGCGGGCTCGACGCGCTCGGACAGTTTTTCGAAAGCTTTGCCGAACCGTCGGAAATGGCTTTCGTTGTCGTTCAGCACCTTGATCCGGTCCATAAATGCGTTCTGGCGGAATTACTTCAGCACAAAACAAAGATGGATGTTTTTGAGGCTTCGGATCGTATGATCGTCAGACCGAATTCGGTTTACGTGATACCGCCCAATAAAAACATGTCCGTTTTCAAGGGCGCGCTGCATTTGTTCGAGATCGTTAAAAAAGACGGGCTTTCGCTTCCGATAGATTTCTTTTTCCGCTCGCTCGCGGATGAGCGGCAGGAAAAAAGCATAGGTATAGTCTTATCGGGCATGGGTTCCGACGGAAGCCTCGGGCTTCGGGCGATAAAGGAAAAAGGCGGCATCACCCTCGCGCAGGAACCGTCGGACGCAAAATTTCCGGCGATGCCCCAGAGTGCCATTGATACGGCGCTTATCGACATCGTAGCCCCGGCAGACCGGTTGTATGAAAAGCTCGTTTCTTACCTTGATCATGCCGACTCGGTGCTGATATCTCATGATCCGGACCTGAAGGATCAAAGCTCGCTTGAAAAAATTATTATAATATTGCGGTCGCATACCGGAAACGATTTTTCTCACTATAAGAAAAAAACCTTTTACAGGCGTATCGAAAGGCGCATGAGCATACACAGAATAGCTAAAATATCGGCATACGTTCGTTTTTTACAGGAAAATGCATCAGAGATGGAGCTGCTTTTCAAGGAACTCTTAATAGGCGTGACGAGTTTTTTCCGCGACGGCGCGGTGTGGGAGGCCCTCCGGAACAGGATATTTCCTGAAATGTTCGCCGCCTGTCCGGACGGACATGTTATAAGGGCCTGGGTGTCGGCTTGTTCGACCGGAGAAGAAGCCTATTCGATGGCGATAGTTTTTAAGGAGGCGCTTAATAACTTTAAGCCGAAAAAAAATATTACGCTCCAGATATTCGCTACCGATCTTGATGGCGACGCCATAGAAAAAGCCCGAAAAGGTTTTTTCAGGGGCAATATAGTCTCCGACGTATCCGGCGAAAGATTGTCCGCGTTTTTCAATAAGACGGAAGAAGGCTATTCGGTCAGCGCCAATATTCGCGAGATGGTGGTATTCGCGCCGCAGAATGTAATAAAGGACCCACCATTCACGAAACTTGACATCATATCCTGCCGCAATCTTTTGATATATATCGAACCCGATCTGCAGCAAAAGATACTGTCGCTCTTTCATTACAGCCTCAATCCCGGCGGAATAATGATCCTGGGTAACGCCGAAACGATAGGAGCGTCTAACGAACAATTCGCCGCGATCGATTCCAAATTAAGGATCTACCGTCGCAACGCGTATTCGGTAAATGCCGAATTCATTGGTTTTCCTTCATCGTTCTCAAAACCCGTCCGCTTTTTCTTGACGGAAAAAACGGCTCATGTCAAAACTCCTGAAAACATACAGACCCTCGCGGACCAGCTTCTTCTTCAGAATTTTTCGCCCGCGAGCGTGATGGTGACCGAAAAGGGCTATATTATATATATAACCGGTCGCACCGGCAAGTATTTGGAACCGGCCGCCGGAAAGACCAACTGGAATATATTCGCGATGATGCGTGAAGGGCTTCGCAACGAATTTCCGTTCGCTTTCAGGAAAGCGCAGCAGACGGACGAAGCGGTGATATTAAGAAACGTGACCGTCGGGACGAACGGCGGGACGCAGTCGGTCGACGTGACCATCTGCCGCATCAAAAAACCCGAAGCTTTAAACGGCATGATAATGGTTGTTTTCAACGACGTGAAATCCGCGGACGTTAAAATCCGCAGGAATAAAAAAGATATGGCCGATGCCGATACCCGTTTGACCGACGCTGGAGTGGCGCTTCAGAACCTGCGCGAAGAGCTTCAAAACCTGCGCGAGGAAATGCAGACGTCGGAGGAGGAACTTAAATCCACCAACGAGGAGCTTCAGTCGACCAACGAAGAATTGCAGTCGGCGAACGAGGAACTGACGACGTCGAAGGAAGAGATGCAGAGCTTAAACGAAGAGCTGCACACGGTGAACGCGGAACTACAGTCGAAGGTCGATGATTATTCCTGCGTCAATAACGATATGCGAAATCTCCTCAACAGCACTGAGATAGCCACGCTATTCCTCGACAAAAAACTCAATATAAGCAGATTCACCACGCCGGCCACGAAGATATTCAAATTGATACCAGGCGACGTCGGAAGGCCCATAACGGACCTTGTCAATAATCTTATTTATCCAGGGCTGTCCGATGATTCGAACGAAGTTTTGCGCACGCTCATTTTCATCGAAAAAACCATCGCGACCAGTAACGGGCGCTGGTTTACAATTCGCATCATGCCGTACCGGACGTTAGACGACAGGATAGACGGCCTGGTGCTCACTTTCATAGATATCACGAAATTGAAAAAAATGGAACTGGCGTTTAAAAACTTGAGCGTAATGTTTCGGACGCTCATCGGTGAAGCTAAAAACGCCGTTCTTGGGATCGCCTGCGATGGAAAAATACTTGAATATAACGCCGGCGCCGAAAAATTATTCGGCGCGAGCCATTTGGACGTACTCGGCAAAAACTTTATTAACGAATTCATATCCGAGCCGTATAGAGCCAAAGCTGTTTCTGACATTCAAGCGCTTCTGGCCGGCGTCCAACCGTCCGAATTTGAAACGGAAGTGATGACGGCCAAAGGAAAAACGATAACCGTAAAATGGCCGGCGCTCATGATGTTCGATGGGTCCGGGCAGGCATGCGGTCTTATCTTTATAGGACCCGGGGAATAAAATAAAAAAAGAAAACAAATATATGCCGGGCGAAGCTGATACTAAAAAACTTTTCTACGAACTTCGGGTTCATCATTTGATAAAAACCCCGCCGGGGAAATAATTCCAGCGGCGGGATTTTTATATATGAGTTAACGTATTGTTAATAGCTCGGTCTTATTTAATAAGACTTTTCCATTATTACGCTTTAAGTCCGTATTTTTCTATGTTTT
Organism: uncultured bacterium; assembly: GCA_964545075.1. GTDB lineage: Bacteria > Muiribacteriota > UBA9980 > UBA9980 > UBA9980 > DAOPXV01. Next base: position 3,668 of record CAZJFS010000009.1, on the reverse strand, counting down.
CGTCGGCGAGCTTCTGGATATCGGCGACGTGCTTTTTCGCTTCATCGGTATCGGCGACGATGTGCTTGAAACGGCCCTGCATTTTAAGGTATTCGTTAACCGGTTCAATGGTTCCGATCTTTCTGCCGGTAACTTTGCCGTTTTCGAACTCAAGAAGAGGGAAAATACCGCAGTTAACGGCTTTTTTCGCGATCTTGATAGTGTTCTTCGATTCGACTTTCCAGCCGAGGGGGCACGGAACGAGAACGTGCAGGTATTTCGGGCCTCTTATCGAGAGCGCTTTTTTTACTTTGGCTTTAAGGTCCATATCGAAACCTACCGTGGCGGTGGCGGCGTAAGCGACGTCATGCGCAACGGCTATCTGGAACATGTTTTTCTTTCTGGTCGGGTTTCCGTAGGAAATCTTGCCGGTGGGCGTAGTCGAGGTGTTCGACCATGTAGGGGTCTGCGAGCTTCTCTGAACGCCCGTGTTCATGTAAGCTTCGTTGTCGTAGCAGATGTAGAGGACGTCGTGTCCGCGTTCCCACATGCCTGAAAGCGCCTGGAGACCGATATCGGCCGTGCCGCCGTCGCCGCCCTGCGCGATTACTCTGGCTTCGCCTTCGCGGCCGAGAGCTTTTAAAGCCGTTTCAATGCCTGCGCCGATTGCGGCGCCGTTTTCAAAAAGCGAATGCACCCACGGAACTTCCCATGCCGACTGGGGATATCTGGTTGTGAAAACTTCGAGGCAGCCTGTGCAGTTGGCTATTATCGTGTTGGGACCCGCTGCGTCCACTACCATGCGGGCGCCCATTGAAAGTCCGCATCCCGCGCATGCCGTATGACCGGGGGCGAGAAGGTGTTTTTTCTGTTCCATATCTATTTATCCTCCATTAAATTCGTTTGAATTAAAGGCCGAGAATGAATTAAAATTATATTGTTTTGAGGTATTCTTCGCCTTTTTTCATATAATCGTGATCGAGCTCAACGAATTGCGAGCCTTCAAATTTAACGCCTGACGCGCCTACGATGTCGGTTATCGTTTTGATCGTGATGTCGCGTCCGCCGAGACCTACTACGAAACTGCTTACTTTCGGAACCGACGTGTGGCCGTAGAACGCCGAGCGAACTTCGGTAGCGAGGATGCCGCCGTTGCCGACGGATGATGCGCGGTCGATAACGATAACGTTTTTAATGTTTTTCAACGCTTTTACGATAGCTTCGTTCGGGAAAGGTCTGAACGAGCGGATTTTAAGGCATCCGACTTTCAAGCCGTTGGCTCTCATGAGATCTATCGAATCTTTTATAGTGCCGATCGCGGAACCCAGAGCTACGATAACGGTATCGGCGTCCTCGAGCTTGTAGCCGTCAACGAATATGCCCTGGAACCGTCCGAATTTCTGCTTGAATTCGTTTGTGACCCTTTCGATTACGGGCATAGCTTTTTTCATTGCCTCTTCGAGGTAGTAGCGCACTTCCATGTAACCGTCTTCGCCGACCATCGAGCCCATTGAAATAGGGTGTTTCGTGTTCAGGTAATGTTCGGGCTGATAAGGAGGAAGGAACGCGTCGACTTCGGCCTGAGTGGGGATGTCGATAGGTTCAAACGCGTGAGTTAAGAGGAATCCGTCCATATTTACCATTACGGGTAAACGGACGTCTTTATCTTCGGATATTTTATAAGCCATGTAATGAAGATCGGCCGCTTCCTGGTTGTTTTCGGCCCAGAGCTGGATGAAACCGCAGTCTCTTAAAGCCATGGCGTCCGAGTGGTCGGTCCATATGTTGATGGGAGCCGATATAGCGCGGTTGGCGCATGTTAAAACGAAAGGCAGCCTCATGCCGGCCATATTGAAAAGGACTTCTGACATAAGCAACAAGCCCTGGGAAGTCGTCGCGGTATATGATCTCGCGCCGGTAGCAACTGATCCGAGGCATACTGAAGCCGCGGAAAATTCCGATTCGACGTTTACGAACTGGCCTTTGAATTTACCGTCAGCGGTGATTTTTGAAAGGTCTTCGACTATATGCGTCTGAGGGGTTATCGGATAAGCCGATATTACGTTGGGTTTGCAAAGGCATACCGCTTCAGCGACACCCATTGAACCTTCTATATAGTGTTTCATTTTTAATTTGCCTCCTGGTGTTTAATTGAACTACTTTTCTTCAGGGACCATGTCGATGTCTTTTACGGGACATTCTTCGGCGCAGAGGCCGCAGCCTTTGCAGAAGTCGAGGTCCACGTTATATTTTTTCTTGTCTTCCTGATAGATAACGCCTTCAGGGCATATTCTTTCGCACGTGGTGCATCCGGTGCATTTATCGTGTTTATATACAGGTTTTAAATTTCTCCAGTTTCCGGTCTTATTGTTTCTCGTCGAACCCGGTTTAAGAATTGCTCCGTGATTTAAGCTCATTTTTTCCTCCTTTAAGTGTGTCGTAAGCTTCTTTAGCGGCTGCGATGTTTTTCTTCGCGATTTCGCCCTTGAATCTTTCGTTGATGGCTTTTTCGATCGCGTCGAAACCTATCATGCCTGAAACCGCAGCGAACGCGCCCATGAGGATAGTGTTAACAAGCGGGCGGCCTATAATTCTTGTCGCTATGTCCGTCGCGTCAAAAGCTATTATTTTATTTTTGGTATCCAGATTTAATTCTTTGACGGTCTTTTTGGTATTAATAATTATAACGCCGTCTTTTTTTAAACCCTGAAAAACAGGAACTGTGGCTAAAAGCGTAGCATCCTGAACTATAACGTAGTCCGGTTCATAGATCTGGGAATGGCTTCTGATCTCCTGGTCCGAGATCTTTAAAAATGCCCTAACCGGCGCGCCCATTCTTTCCGAACCGAAAGACGGGAATGCCTGTACATACTTTCCGCCCTGAAAAGCCGCGAAACCCAAAAGTTCTGCGGCAGTAACGGAACCCTGGCCACCACGCCCGTGAATTCTTACTTCAATCATTTCGTCACACCTCTTTACTTAGTAAAAATACCAAACTGGACCATGTGCGTCGAGTCTGGTATCCGGCCTGTAACTAGTCGTTTCTTTATACTAAATACTCGAAAAATAACTAGCTTTTTTTCAAATTTCATTTATTATAGCACAAAATGAAATTTTTGTAAAGAAACCCGACCGGTTTTTTTAACATTTTAAACGTTTGTAGGTGAAAAAATAGTGTGATAGTGAAATAAATAACTATTTTATAAGTGTATACTTATTATTATATGCACGTACAAGTAGATATAATTCGTACTTACAATACATATTTTCCGTTTTTATTGACATTCAGGTCCAATTTGGTTAAAATACACCGGATTGAAACGCGAAAACACTTCTAATTACGAGGGAATCTGCCGAGCTAAGTCAATATGTGAAGGAGAAAAAATGAAAAATATATTATTGCTGACTATCATTTTAATGTTCGCCTTTACAATCCCAACGATTGCCGATGACTCGCTTGGGACTTTGATAGAGAGGGCCGATAGCGGAGAAGTTGAGGCGCAGACACATTTAGCATCGTTATATTTTAAGCAAAAAAACTTTAAGAAAGCAGTTGAATTTTATGAGAAGGCGGCTATTCAAGGCGATTTTTATTCTCAACGCAATTTAGGATTAATGTATTACAAAGGCAAAGCCATTCCCAAGGATAATGTTATGGCATATGCTTATTTTACGATCGCAGCTTCCTC